>CALPSU020000100.1 GCA_943326315.2 Chryseobacterium gleum | reverse complement strand
GGATTGGTGGAGCAGAAATTTTTCCTGCTATATGGAATTTAGCAGATTTTTCTATTTCATCTGGAATAATATTGATATTAATAAGGCATAAAACATATTTTCCTAAAGAGACTAAAGTAGCTCCTCCAGAATTGGAAACATTGGAAGATTAAATTATTTAGATATAAAAAAATGCGGTTAATTTCTTAACCGCATTTTTTATATCGTTAAAATGTCTAGTCATTTATAGTTAAAAAACAAATTTATTTTTTAACTATACTTTTGATTTTAGAAATCAATTTAGAAATCAACGTTTTCTTTTTTGATGAATCATTTTCGTTTTCTTTTTTAAAGAACGATTTTGCTCCACTATCTTTATTACTAGATGTATTAGTAAGTTCATCATATACTTGAACTAAAGATTGTTTGTTTTTCGTTATAGCAATTAATGTAAGTGGATCATTCCCTTTACAATCTCCACAAGTAGAATTAACAGTATATGTCTTTTCTTCAGTTTCTTGCTGAACTCCCTGAATTTTAGATAAGTTAGTTAAATTTGAAATTTTTGTATCAAACTCTTGTTGTTTTACTTGTCCTAAAGATCTAGGGTTTTTGTAAAAACCAGCATATCCATAAACAGTTGCTTCACTTTTACCTCCAAAAAATAAAAATATTTTTTTGGTTGTTGTAATACTGTATATTGGATCTACTAAAATATCAATATTGTTTTCAATTATTGCATTAAAATATGCTTCATCTTTAGCTGATTTTTCAATTTTGTGTTTTTTGGTTGAAGTCCCTTTAATTCTTTTACTGAAATTTGGTTCAACATCTACCACGAATTTATCTGCAACAACATCTTGTGTTGAAATATCAACTACTCTTGAAGAATGAGAATATGTTTTACATGAAGTTAAAGCAAGTGAAAAAGAAGCAGCAATTATTATTTTAGATAAAAAAATAGTTTTCATAATTATTCGAGTTTTTTAAGTTTAATTTTTTAATTTTTTATAAGCTTCAACCAAGGATGATTTGTTTTTAATAATTGAAATCAAAGTAATCGGATCTTTACAATCTCCACATTTAGATTTTACAGAAAATGTCTTTTCTTCTGTTTCTTCAAGTACTCCATCGATTTTACTTAGCTTATCAAGATCATCTATTTTTTGATTCAGATCATCTTGTTTAGCTTGACTTGCAATTTTAGGGTTTTTATAAAATCCTCCATATCCATGAACAGTAACTTCAATAGAAGAAGATGAAGTTGTTACACTATAAATTGGGGATATTAAAACATCTACATTATTTTCAATTAATGCATTAAAATATGCTTCATCTTTTGCTAATTGTTCAGATGAATGTTTTTTTGTAGACGATGCTTTAATTTTTTTGGAAAAATCTGGAACAACATCAACTACAAAAGTGTTTGATTCAACATTCTTTGAATCAAGACCAATTTCTCGAGAGGAATGTGAATAGGTTTTACAGGAGACCAACGCCCCCAATGCAAAAATAGATAAGATTAATCTTTTCATTTTTTAACTATATTTATTTGATTATTAATTTAGTACCTGGATATATATTGTTGTTTTTCAAATTATTAAATGCTTTTAATTTATCTACTGATAGATTAGTATTAACAGAAACTCTATATAAAGTTTCACCCTCATTAACAACATAGAATCCTTTATTTATATTTTCTGCTTGCTCTTCTGTTACTGGTATATCTATTTTCCATTTTGAAGTATTTTTAGTGCGAGAAAGTGCATTTTTTGTTTTTTTTGAAATTGTAATCATTAATTTACTGCCTGGATTAATATTATTATTTTTTAAATTATTTAGTAATTTTAATTTTTTCACCGAAAGTTTAGTGTTAACTGAAACCCGATATAAAGTTTCACCTTCGTTAACTATGTAAAATCCATTTTTAATATTTTCTGCTTGTTCTTCTGTTATTGGTATATCAATTTTCCACTTAGAATTAGTACGTTTATTTGATTGATTTATACTGTAACTATTATCCTTTGAAATTAGAGTTTCAGGATTCTGTATTGATTTTGATTCTGATTTTGCTTCGATAGACTGATTTTGATCTAAGTTAATTTCTGGACCCGAAAACTGTTTTCTTGCACTTTTATCTGTTTCAGCTATTTTATTTTTAGTATTTAAAGGCGAATGTTTTGATTTAGCATTAATCTTATTATTTAAAAGATTACTTTCTGTCGCTATACTTTCTTTTGATTCCTTTAAATTTTGAATTTCAGGATTTTGAATTACCTCAGATTCTATTTTTGTTTCGATAGACTGATGTTGATCAAAATTAATTTCTGGATTCGAAAACTGTTTTTTTAGACTATCCCTTGATTCAATTTTTTCATTTTTAGGTTCTTGTTTTGATTTATTATAAATCTCATTATCTGAAAGCTTACTTTCTGACGCTATACTTTCTAATCCTTTTGAATCTTGATTTATTATAAGTGGAGTATTAAAATATTTAGAATCCGCTATTTGTACTGCACTTATTTTATTTATTTCATCAAATTTAGAATAGTCTAATTCTATCTGTTTATTATTCTCAATTTCAGCTTTTTTGATATACTCCAAATATTTCGAGTCTGCAATTACTACAGCACTAATTTTAACCATTTCATCAAATTTTATAGCTGGTATTTCTATCTGTTTTAATTTTGATGATTTTTTTAACCACTCTAAATATTTAGAGTCTGCTATTTCTACAGAGCTTAATTCATCAAATTTTACAGAAGAAGTTTCTATATAATTTACATTTGATAAATTTTTAATAAAAACGAAATATAGAGAATCAGCCTTTCGCGTCGCTATGTTATGATTAATTTTAGATGGATAAAACTGACCAAATAATTTTATTGGTGAAGATGAAACAAAAATAAATAACAGAAATGAATTAAGTGTTGGTGTTAGTTTTAGCATTGAAAATAAATTATCAATGCAAATGTATTTAATAATATCTAAAAAGCTATTAATTTAATATTAAATTAAGCCATTTTATCTTTTTCTAATTGAACATGTTATAAGAATTAATTATTTCAAATTCTAGTAATTAAGATCCAAATTAGTTGGTTTATATAAGCATTTATTTAAAATTAGCAAAAACCAAAATACAGTAAAAAAGGGGAAATCTACACATAAAATCTCGCTTTAAAAAAGTATTATCGGACACTAATTTTAAATTTGATTTTAGAAATTAAGAATATAAAATTATTTGTTAGGTGGAATTAATATTTTATAACCATGTTTATTTTTAGCAAGTTTCAACAATTCACTTTTAGTAACGTTTTTAAATAAATAAAAAGTATAGTTTCAAATCATCTACATTTGCAAAATGAAAAAAGGAGTATTCATTTGCTTTTTACTTTTTATTAGTACTGGTTTTTCTCAGAACAAAAAAATCACAGTTGTGATTGATGCTGGTCATGGTGGAGGAGATCACGGGTTTATTGCTGAAGATGAAAATTTACTTCCTGAAAAAGCATTAAACATATTAATCTCAAACAAAGTTGGAGGATATATACAGCAATATCTTACTAATATTGATGTAATATATACACGAACAAACGATGATTTTATAAGTTTAGACGACCGTGTTTATAAAGCAAATTCTATAAACGCAGATTATTTTATTAGCATACATTGTAATGCGAATGATCATCAAATGGTACATGGAACCGAGTCGCATGTGCATTCTATGGATTCTAAAAAATCAGTTGATTTAGCTTTAATCATGGAAAAAGAATTTTCTATAAAAGCAGGACGACATTCTAGAGGAGTAAAAGATAGCGATGACCGACAACATTCATTACAAGTTTTGAAATACACAAACATGACTAGTTTGCTTTTGGAATGTGGATTTATGACAAATGAAAAAGAAGCTAGATATCTTAATACTACGGAAGGGCAAGAAGTTATTGCTTCAGCAATATTTAGAGGATTCAGAACTTATATTCAAACAGAACATCCTACAATCAGCTTTATAAAAACTATTCCTACAAAACCAGTAATTGCTAAAGTTCCTGTCAAAAAACAAAACAATATTTCAACACAACAGATTGTTCCCTCTGGAAATTTTACAATTCAAATTATGTCTTCTAGAGAGCCTTTAGAAATAAATGCTGATGCCTTTAAAAAAATTGATGAAGAAATAGTTCGACAAAAAGTGAACTCAACAAGTGAATTCAAATATAGATATCTTGTAGGCACTTTTGTTAATAGGCAAGAATGCACAACAGTTTTGAAAAAAGTACAAACAAACGGTTTTAAAGACGCAATCATAATTCAATTGGATTGAAATTAATCTATATAATTAAAAAATTTAATCCTTTGATTTATAAATACTTATTTTTAATAAAATAAAATAAATATCAATATTTGAAAAAATAATCAGAAATCTGTTTTTAAAATAAAATTATTTATTACATTTGCAGACGCCAACGCAGAAATGCACGCTGAAATTCCTTCTTAGCTCAGCTGGTTAGAGCATCTGACTGTTAATCAGAGGGTCCCTGGTTCGAGTCCAGGAGAGGGAGCAAAATTAAGTCCAATAAGCTAATGTTTATTGGACTTTTTGCTTTTTAGAGGTTTTTTGTGATTTGCTATTATTTTAAGAAAAAAGGATAACGTAATAGTAAAAATTGCATGTAACTTGCAAATTTAGTCTCAAGTGCAAAAGTTGAGGAGAGGAAAAATTCTAAGTTTTTCACACCTCTAAATTGACTTCTAAATGCTTCAGATTTAAAAAATTTCTATGAATTATTTCGAAATAGACTCGGTAACTCTAAATCCAATATCTAATACTTCATCTATTTTAGAGTCTGTAATTCCTTGTTCAAGAATAAAAGTATATTTTCCATTTTTAGGTAATTTTCTTTTATTAAACTGTAATGGGTGTTCAACCACTGTTCCAGTTTTAATTCCTACCCATGTTCCATCAGGATTAGTAATTGGAATTTGAAAAGGTTCTCGAGCTTTCGTTCCATCTGGAGTAATCGTATTCATATAAATCCATAAATTACTGTATTTATATCCTGTAGTAGTTCTTAATGTAACAACGAAGTTATATTCTTTATTAATATCTTTAATTTCAACAACAAATTTCGGCTTTACTCTTTGTGTCCATTCATTGTTTTCAAATGAATAAACTTTTTCATAATATGGCTTTTCAGAACATGAAACTAAAGACCCAACCAAAAAAAGAATTCCAAAAAAATTACGCATTGTTTTCATTATTCTCTGTGTTTTTTGGTTTTGGCTTATTCCGATTATTTTTTCTCTTTTTATTTGCAGGTTTTACTTGTAGATTTACTCCTTCTATTTCTCCAACAATCAAAGGTTTTACTTCTTTATTTGATTGAAGTTTAGATGGGTGTGGATTTGGCTTATGAATTACTTTAGCATCGGCATTTTCAGTAGTTGTTTGAAGTCTAGGATTTGGTTTAAAATTAGAATTTGTACCTTGATTTGATTTAGGTTTATTTTTCTTCTTCTTAAAAGAGTTTTCAAATCTATTCAAACTATCTTGTCCAACAACATTAGAATAATCCGGCTCTTTTACAACTTCTTTAACAGAAAATTCTACTAATTCTTTTGGTTTATTTCCTGCGATATTCATTTCGATAATTTCACGAACTCGTTCAGGATTTAAAGCAATAAGTCCAGATCCACCATCTCCTTCGTAAGCATACCACATTTGACGCTTAAAAACATCTGTTTTAATATGGTAAGCCGAACCTTTATCTGTACGTAAACGAATTTCAGATTTAGGAAATGATTTCATTGTATCGATATACATATCAAGCTCATAGTTTAAGCAACATTTTAGTTTACCACATTGTCCTGCTAATTTTTGAGGATTTAATGATAATTGCTGATAACGAGCTGCAGATGTTGAAACGGATCTAAAATCAGTTAACCAAGTAGAACAACACAACTCTCTACCACAAGAACCTATTCCGCCTAAACGAGAAGCCTCTTGACGAGATCCTATTTGACGCATTTCAATACGTACTTTAAAATCTTCCGCCATTTTTTTAATCAATTGACGAAAATCAACTCTTCCTTCAGCAGTATAATAGAATGTTGCTTTTGTTAAATCTCCTTGATATTCAACATCAGAAATTTTCATCTCTAATTCTAATTCTATTGCCATTGTTCTAGAGCGCTGCATCAAACCAGCTTCTAATGAACGTGCATTAATCCATTTATCTATATCTTCTTGTGTTGCAATTCGATATATTTTTTTGGCTTCCAACGGTTTAAAGTTGGTTTCTTTTTTCTTAACTTGAATTCTGGCTAATTCTCCAACAATCGAAACAACACCTATATCGTGTCCTGACATCTCTTCTACTGCAACAACATCTCCTACTTGTAGTGATAATGCTTTACTATTTCTATAGAAATTCTTGCGACTATTTTTAAATCTTACTTCAACTATATCGTAAGGCGCTTGATTTCCTGGTAATGACATATTTGCCAACCAATCATACACCTCTAATTTATTACATCCACCAGAATTACAGTTTCCATTATTTTGACAACCTCTTGGTGTTCCACCACCCGAGCTACAATTTGAACAACTCATAATTTTGAATATTTAGTGTAAAAATACTCAAAAAGACGTAAGACAGCAAGACATTAAACATTAGACTTTGAGAATTTCAAAGTTTTAAATGTATATGAATGAGGATTTGTTGATATTCATAATTTCCCTATACCCTTAATCACCATATAAAAGGAGCAATAGTATGATAAAAAGAAAAAGGTGATACCTCTTCAGATATCACCTTGTATAAATTATTTAAATCTAATAAAAATTCAAAATCAATAATTATTTTCTACCCTGAACACATTTCACAGTTTTCTGGATTTTCCAAAGAACATGCTATTGCATTTTGTTGATCAAGATTTTCTGTAGTAGAATCATAAACCATTGCTTTATCTACAGTGAATTTTATTGCATCTGTAGCTGCTTTAGTTCTTAAGTAATACATTCCAGTTTTTAATCCTTTTTCCCAACCGTAGAAATGCATTGAAGTTAATTTTCCAAAATTTGCATTTTCCATAAAGATATTCAAAGATTGAGATTGACAAATATATGCCCCTCTATCTGAAGCCAAATCAATAATAGATTTTTGAGAAATTTCCCAAGCTGTTTTATAAAGATCTTTCAAATTTTGAGGTATCTCAGAAATATTTTGAATAGAACCACTTGTAGACATAATTGTTTGACGCATTTCTTTAGTCCACAAACCAGCTTTTACTAAATCTTTCAATAAATGTTTGTTAACGATGATAAATTCACCTGAAAGTACACGTCTTGTGTAAACGTTTGATGTGTAAGGCTCAAAACATTCATTGTTTCCTAATATTTGAGCTGTTGAAGCTGTTGGCATTGGAGCTAATAATAATGAATTACGTACTCCATATTGTTTAACTTCTTCTTTCAATAAATCCCATTCCCAACGAGTAGATGGTGTTACGTTCCACATATCTGGTTGAAAAATTCCTTTAGATACAGGAGAACCTTCATAAGATGCATAAGGTCCATCAATTTTCGCTAAATCTTTAGAAGCTGTCATTGCAGCATAATAAATCGTTTCGAAAATCTCACTATTTAATTGTCTCGCTTCAGCAGATTCAAAAGGGAAACGCATTAAAATGAAAGCATCGGCTAAACCTTGAACACCTAATCCAATTGGGCGATGACGCATATTTGAATTTCTTGCTTCTTCTACAGGGTAGTAGTTTTCATCAATTACTTTGTTCAAGTTAATTGCTGCTTGATAAGAAACTTCAAATAATTTATCGTGGTCAAATTGACCCTCTTCTGTTACAAATTTTGGCAAAGCAATAGATGCTAAATTACAAACAGCAATTTCATCTGGCGCTGTATATTCAATAATTTCAGTACATAAGTTTGAAGACTTAATTGTACCTAAATTTTGTTGATTCGATTTTGCATTTGCAGCATCTTTATATAACATATAAGGAGTACCAGTTTCAATTTGAGATTCTAAAATTTTGAACCACAAATCTTGCGCTTTGATAGTTTTTCTACCTTTTCCTTCTGTTTCGTATTTTGTATATAATGCCTCAAATTTAGCGCTATGTGTATCCGATAAACCTGGGCATTCATGTGGACACATTAACGTCCAAGTACCATTTTCTTTAACACGTTTCATGAATAAATCTGGTATCCATAAAGCATAGAATAAATCTCTTGCACGTGCTTCTTCTTTTCCGTGATTCTTTTTCAAATCTAAGAAATCGAAAATATCTGAATGCCATGGCTCGATATAAATAGCGAAAGAACCTTTTCTTTTACCTCCACCTTGGTCAACGTAACGAGCTGTATCATTGAAAACTCTCAACATTGGAACGATACCATTTGAAGTACCATTTGTTCCTTTGATATAAGAACCTTT
>CALPSU020000099.1 GCA_943326315.2 Chryseobacterium gleum | reverse complement strand
TGAAATTCTACTTTCTAAAAAGCAACCTGTTTCCATTACTTGGGGGATATGTGTAGAACGCATCCATTCCAACCATTCTTCATGAATGTTTGTGTCAATACTAACCGTTACATTGTATAAAATCATACTACAAAATTAAACATTTTTTTGGATGTTGAGATGCAAAAATTCGAGTCAATAAGCTTTGTTTTTCTCCTCAATCCACTTCGACATAAACTTCGTGCTCGAAATTGAATGATGCATCAACATTGCCCCCATAAAGTTCTGAGTTCGATGATTTTTAATATTGATCTCTAAATCTTTCAAAGTATTCATAAAATCACTTTTCCCATTGCTAGGTAAATAGCATTTTTTAAGAATTTCAACACCGTTTTGTTGTGATTTCTGCCATCGCGCTTTATTGATATATAAATCAATGGAAGCATTGGCAATTTCTAATGGATCATTCGCTATAATTCCGTTCCAATCCAAAGATTTCTTCATTCCTTCCGCTCCGATAGATGTTGTTACACTGGGAGTTCCGCATTGCATTGCTTCGATTAGCTTTCCTTTAATTCCTGCTCCAAACCTTAAGGGAACAATGGTTACTTTTGCTTTTGAAACTACTTCCTGTGCATTTTCGGCTCTTCCTTTTATTAAAAATCCTTCTTTAGGTTGATGCAATTGAAGTACTTTCTGAGAAGGATAAGCTCCGTAAATATGGAGTTCTATTGTTGGAAGTGCTTTTCTGATGATTGGCCAAATTTCTTCTTTCAAATATTTAACGGCATCCCAATTTGGTTCGTGCAGAAAATTTCCGATGAAAATGAAGTGATTTCTTTCTTCAAACGTTTTCCATTTTTCAAAAACTTCTTTCGTGATTAGAGGGGATAATAATGGTAGATAAAGTAAAAGTGAAGTATCGATTTTAAAATGATTTTGTAAGATTTCCATTTCAAAAGTAGAAATGATTAAGGTAAGATCACATCTTAAAATACTGGCGATTTCTCTTTTAGTGATGTCGAGCTTATTCAAATCTTCTAATGCAAATTCTCTTTTTTCTTTTACTGCTAATTGACGCGCCGATCGAAGACAATGAAGATCTTCTGTATCCAGAATTCGAATTGCATCCGGACAAATTTCTGAAACTCTCCATCCAAATTGTTCCTCAACGATAAAGCGATCAAAAAGAACAATTGAGGGATCTAATTGCTTCACAAACTCGTCAAAACTAGAATTGTTTAATTCTATACTTACTTTATCAATTCCTAATTCTTGCACATCAAACATAAAATCACTGTCTGAAGCAGTACTTGCAAAAGTGATTTTAGCTCCCTCTGAAAGAAAAGAATCTATTAATTGAAGCATTCTTTTTCCCGCAGCTGAGGAATTTGGTTCAGGCCAAACAAAGCCAATAATTAAAATTTTTTGCATGAATTAGGAACTTACCATTTTAATGGAAAAGCATAGAAATTTGATGCGTTCCCATTCGGATCATACCATATTGTTTCGCCGTGAATTTTCCCTTTTGAATATTGACCTTTTCCTCTTATTACTCCATTTTCATAAAAATTGAACCACTCTCCGTTTAAATCTCCTTCAATATAGGTTGCTTTTGCTTCGATTTTACCATTTTCATGATATTTCAAAAGATCTCCATTTGGAATACCATGTGAATAAGTTACTTTCTTAGCTAGTTGGCCATTTACATGATACTCTAGCAAATCTCCATGCTGCTTACCATCTACAAAATTTATTTTTTTCGCAACTTTCCCATTTTCATGATATTCAATAGTTTCGCCATGCCATTTTCCATTTACATAAGTCGACTTATTTTGAACCGCTCCATTTAAAGTATAATATTTAATTGACTCTCCATTAAATAAATTTACAAACGATGAATCAGTATAAAAAGTACTATCTTTTGAATTATATACTTGTGAATTTACAAATGTAAAAAAACTGAATGTGACAATGAATATTGAAATAATATTTTTCATTTGAATGAATTTTAGTAAAAATACAACAATACAATCGCATTTCTAAAAAAATAAAATTTACTTTAATTATTTTACAATCTTCATATTTTACAACTTTTAAAAAGTTACCTAATCAATATAACGTGTCCTGATTTAATATGCTCTTTTTGAGTGATAATATCTGTAAAAATAATTTTCCAAGTATATAATCCATCTTGAACTAAATTACCATCAACTCCATATGTTCCTTTCCAACCAATATTTGCATCGTGAGAAACAAATAATTTCTCCCCCCATCGATCAAATATATAAAGAGTATATTTCAAAGGTTCATATCCGGAAGTGAATATTGGTTGAAATGTTTGATTGTTTAAATCGCCATTCGGTGTAAAAGTATTTGGAATAAAATAAACTAATTGATTTTTAACACTATCCACATCTGGGCATAATCCATTATTTGTAATTTTCAACTCAGCTGATGATGTTCCACAAGAATTTGAAATTGTCCACATAAAAACATGTTCTCCAATTGTCACATTATTAACTCCAGATGTTGAATCTGAAGGAGAATTAATTGATGCAGACCCACTAACTAAAGTCCATATTCCTGTTCCTGGTTGAGGCTTTTTACCATCTAATATAGCTTCGGTGCCACATGAATTTTGATCAGGACCAACTGTTGCGGGAGTCGGAGCGCTTTCAACTATTATTGTAACTTCTTTGTATGAAGAGTTACAATCGTTAAATATTGTCCATCTAAAAATATTTGAACCTAATCCTAAATTAGTCACAGCTGAAACTGGATCAATCGGATTAGTAATTAATCCTGATCCACTTATTAAGGTCCAAACCCCTGTTCCAGTAATAACTGAATTTCCTGTTAATTTAGAGTTTGTAATACAAATCGGAGGAATTGGAGAAACCAAAGGATCAGTAGGTGGTTCTTCTCTTTTTAATTCTACAATTGAAATATTAGAACCACAAGTATTAGTGATCGTCCATTTTAAAATATTAATACCTACACTTAAATTAGATACTAAAGAATTTTCTAAATTTAAATCTGTAATAGAGATTGAATTTGTAATTGGACTTTCTACAGACCATAATCCAACTCCAATAGAAGCTGGCAATGCCTCTAAATTAGTTGAAGAACCACAAACAATTTTATTAACTCCCGCATCAGCAAAAGTCGGATTATCTTCTCGTATCAATATTACATCTTGTGAATTTGTCCCGCATAAATTTGAAATTGTCCAAGTAAAAGTATTATTTCCAATAGATAAATTTGAAACAGTTGAGACAGGTGAATTTGGCGTTGTAATACTAGCTATTCCATTTGTTGTCCAAATCCCAATTCCAATTGTATTAGTATTTCCTTGCAATGTAAATCCTGAACCGCAAAAAATAGAATCAACCCCTGCATCTGGCAATGTGGGTGGTATAACTCCTTCAATAGAAACCTCATCAAAAGAAGAACTACAAGAATTTGAAATCGTCCACTTAAAAACGTTAAATCCCACGCCCAAATCTGAAATTGTTGTTGTTTCTAGATTCTGAGATGTAATTGTTCCTGTACCACTTGAAAGTGTCCATATACCTATCCCTACTAGCGGATCATTTCCATGTAAATTTATTTCCGACCCACAAATTTCATCATCAAAACCAGCATTAGCGATTGTTGGAGGAGTTTCAACGGTTATAGTAATTCTATCACTACTTGTTCCACACAATGAAACAATGGACCATTCAAAAACATTTGCACCAATTCCTAAACCTGTAACAGGAGTTAAAGAATCAGTTACATTTGTTATATTTCCTTGTCCGCTTATTAATATCCATTTTCCTAATCCAATTGAAGGCTTATTACTATGTAAAATAGAATTTGTAAAACAAGTAAATTGATCAGGGCCTGCATTAGATGTTGTTGGTGCATCAACACCAGTAATTGTTATTTGATCTGAAGCCGATCCACAAGTATTAGAAATTGTCCAAACAAAGACATTTGGACCAAGTGGTAACCCTGTTAATCCAGAAGTTGGTGAATTTATTGACGTGATTAATCCTGCCCCACTGTGCAAAGTCCACACACCAATTCCTACTAGAGCAGTATTCCCTTCCAAAACGGTATTTGGAATACAAGCAGATTGATCTGGGCCAGCGAAAGGAATTGTTGGTGTAGTTTCTACTATTATTGAAACGGTATCATTCGAAGAAGAACATGTATTTGAAATTGTCCAAACGAATTTATTAACTCCAATTCCTAATCCTGTAACTCCTGATAAGGGATTTAGCGGTGCTGTTATTATCCCTGTTCCACTTACCAAAGTCCATGTTCCAACTCCAATCATTGCTGTATTTCCTGATAAAGTAACGCTATTAATACAAGTAAATTGATCCGGGCCAGCAGCCGCAATCGTTGACGCATCAATAATTGTAATACTCATTGTGTCAGAAATCGTTGTACAATCATTTGTATTTGACCAAACAAATTTATTAATGCCAATACCAATATTTGAAACATTACTCGTTGAGGAGTTGGGGGTTGTAATCGTTCCTGAACCACTATATAAAGTCCAAAGACCAGTTCCATTTGGATCAGAATTACCGGAAAGCGCTGTTGAATTACCACAAAAAGCCTGATCTGGACCGGCATCTGCTGAAATTACAATAGGTGCTACTATTAAATTATTCATAGGATACGTCACCTTACATCCTAATGAATCAATCAAAGATCCTGTAGGCATAAAACTTCCAACTGGATAAATGTGTGTGAAGTCTATTGAATTGTATACCGTATCCCCATCATCCATATGCCAAACAATTGAATCAACAAAAGTGAAATTAGATAAAGTAAATTCATAATTATGCAAACATAAATCCCCTAAAGAAGCCCAATTTAAAGTTCCATTTGGTCCTAATATCTTTAAATAATCAACTAAAGTAGTGTCATCTGAACAACCATATTCATTCGTTACCGTAAGCGAAGCTGAATAAGTTCCTGGAAATACATACGTATTATTTGGACTTTGGAAATTAGAAGATTTACCATCCCCAAATGACCAATTCCAATTAGTCTTTGTTCCAAAAGATGTTGAATGATCTGTAAATGTTTCGAAAACAGGTGGGCATGTATATTCTCCAAAACCATTTGCTGTAGCACCAGAAGCGACAAAACTTAAGTCAGCATGAGGCAATGAAACTCGAACTATTTGAGTTAAACTATCCTTACAACCATTTCCATCTTGAACTATTAATCTTATATCATGAGGGATGTTAGTGTATGCACTACTTGTTATTTCGTTAAATGAATTTGAATAATCTATTGTATTACCTGCATCAATATTATCCAATTTCCACTTATAAGATAAAACTCCAAATCCACTACTAGTGTTTACAGCATTAAAATTTTCTAAATTGCAAACCACTGGATTCATAGTAAAATTTACTGAAGGATTTGTTATAAACATTGGTTGTAAAGCGGGCTCTGAAACACAACCAAAAACATCGGTTGCAACTAACGTAGTTGAAAACAAACCTTCGGATGAAAATTCAAATTGAGTTGCAGTAGCTAAAGAATTTGTCGTTTGTAAAGTGCCATCAGGATATGTCCATAAAAAACTATTAAAAGGAACTCCATTTCCTTGGGTAGAGGAATTATTTATAAAATTGGCCGTTATTGGCAAACATCCAGAAGTTGCTGAAGCAGTAAAGTTAGCTAACGGAGGATCTAATACAATAAAATTTAAGAATTTACTCGAATCTATACATCCAACTGAATTTGTAGCAGATAATTTAATATTATAAGTGCCCGGTGTTAAATAATTATAAACTGGAGAGTCTCCCGATATTGTGTCTCCATTTCCAAGATTATAAAAAAAAGTTGCGATTGGATCTCTAAAAATAGAAGTACTAGTCAATGTTAAAGGAGAAGTACTACAAACAGTATCATTTGAAAGTATAAAACTTGCGTCCATACTTGTGATATAAATTGTTTGTTGTAAACTATCCGAACAACCCGTTGTATGATTATTTATAACTTGTTTTATAATATATGTTCCATAAGTGGCAAAATTGTGAGTTATACTACCTTTGTCTAAATCTAAGACATCTGCACTATTAAGAAAATTATCTGGTGTACCATCTCCCCACCTCCATGTAAGGTCAACATTATCAGTAGAAGCACCTGCAATTGAATTATCCGTTACATTAGCTACAATTGGAAAAACTAAAGGATTGCAATAAAGGGATGGTACAGTAAATTTTGAAATCGGAGCTTTAATGTAAATCTGATTTATTTTAATAAGTGTGTCTTTACACCCTCTAAAAGTTACTATCAATTGAATATCAAAAAATCCGGTATCAACTGGATAGTTATACTTTGGATTTTCTTCTGTACTTGTTCCATGATCACCAAAATCCCAATCGTAAGTTACTTCATTTGAATTGTGAGGAGTTGTAATAACAGAAAGATTTGTAAAATCAATATCTTTTTTAGAACATTCATTTAATGGAAATAAAGAAAAATCAACCATATCAATCATTCCAACTTGGATATATGCAGGAATTGTTGAAGTAACTGTGCAACCATGTTGTGTTGTTACTTTCAAAGAAACAGTGAAAGTTCCTATTCCATAAATATGTGGAGGTGGATTTTTTCCAATAAATGTAACTCCATCTCCAAAATTCCATAACCAAGATACAATTGGATCGCTCAGCGGATCAACTGAAGTTGATGCGTCAATAAATTCGACTGGTAATGGGGCGCAACCATTTACGACAGCAGAAGAAAACAAAGCTATTGGAGGACCAACTGTAATCATATTATTTACTGTTGTATTGGCAATACAACCATTTACATCAGTCATAGTTAGAGCGACAGAATAACTCCCGTTTATAGGGTAGGTTTTAATCGGTGGATTCTTAACATTTGAAACAGTACCATTTCCAAAATCCCAATGAAAAACACCTGCTCCGGATGTATTGGAAAATGTAACTGCCAAAGGTGCGCAACCAGCTAATGGATTAGCAGTAAATGTAGGATTAGGTAATGGATTTATAGAAATGCTTTTTGTTGTTGTGGAAGAACATCCTGAATTGGAATTTTGAGCTGTAAGACTTATAGTATAATTACCCGAGGAAAGATAAGTAAAAGAAGTGTTTTGATTAGTTGATGTTTGACCATCCCCTGAGGACCAAAACCAAGAATTTACTCCGACAGTCGACGCGTCCGTCAAATTAGTAACTTGACCAATACATCCAGATGCTGAAGATGTTATTCCAGCACTAAAATCTGCAATAACCAATGACTGACTAACAGTTTTAGTACAGGACGTATTTGAATTAGTAACAATCAATTGAACAGGAAATGTTCCGGCTGAATTATAAGTTATTGCAGGAGGATTTTGTAAGTTCGAAGTTTGTCCATTGCCAAAAGACCAATTATATGACATCCCTGCTCCAATAGAAGAATTGTTAGAAAATGATACTGAAAAAGGAATCGAACATCCATTACCTGAAGATGTGAAAGTCGCTGTAGGAATTGAATATACAGTAATGTATTGTAATTTCTGCTCAAAATCAGTTCCTCCAGCAGAAATTACAGTTAATAATACTGTATAAACACCAGGATTCATATAGGTATATGTCGGATTAGTGTTTGTGGATTGCCCTCCTTCTCCAAAATCCCAATTTGTACTTATAACAGTACTACCAGAATAAATAGATTGATCGTTAAAAGTAATTGGAAATCCTGCACATACAGAAGTTTGATTTACAGAAAATTGAGCAATAGGAACCTGAGCAAAAATAATTGATGCAAAAAAAAGACTCAATAACACCGTAATTAAACGACTCATAATCTATTAATATGTCTTATTTAAAAACTTTTAGTATGAATGTACAACTCAATTAGCGAAGATAATTAAAAAAAATAACGTCAGCTTATTCCTAAGTACGTTGTATATATATAATAGTTGCTATTAGTTAAGTTGAAAATCAAAGCTTAAAATTAGATTTAAGTGAAAATTATACGCGAGTTTAAAGTTAAAAAGATAAAATGTAGAGCTAATTTATTCTCGTTAAAAAAGTATAATTTATTGTCAAACTACTAATATACTTAGAATTAGAGTTTTTTAGCTTATCTTTGCTCTCTAATTTATGCTCGTGATGAACACAAAAACAGAAGAAAAAGGGAAAGGAAAAGGTAGATTTTCAAAATCTGCAAAATCAGCTGAGTCAAAAGACAAAAAGAAAACAACTGATTCCAATAAAAAAAATAGCACTAAAAGCTCTGCTAAACCAACCATTAAAAGATCAAATGCTGTTGCTGGATTTAAATACAAACCAAAAACAACTTCAGAGAACGATGGTCCTAAAAAAGAAGTAAGCGATCGTGATAAAAGAAAATATATTGATTTTAAAGATCGTCAGAAAAAAGTAAAAGGAGACCCACTTCCAGATTTAAATCGTGAAGATATTCGATTAAATAAATACTTATCAAATGCTGGTATTTGTTCTAG
>CALPSU020000098.1 GCA_943326315.2 Chryseobacterium gleum | reverse complement strand
GGCAATAGATTTAAGTGTTTCTGGAGGAACTGCACCTTACACTTACGTTTGGAGTAATGGTGCAACAACGCAAGATATAACAGGATTAATGTCTGGTAATTATTCAGTGAATGTGCATGATGCAAATGGAAATTCGGGTGGATGTTTTACAACTACAAATACCACAATTACTGAACCTTCACTTCCAATTTCTATTTCATTCACGCAAACAAATGTATTGTGTAATGGAGGGAATTCTGGGGCAATAGATTTAAGTGTTTCTGGAGGAACTGCACCTTACACTTACGTTTGGAGTAATGGTGCAACAACACAAGATATTACAGGAATATTGATAGGTAATTACTCTGTGAATGTGCATGATGCGAATGGAAATTCGGGTGGATGTTTTGCAACTACAAATACTACTATTAATCAACCTTTAAACATCTCTTCAAACACGCAAGTAATTTCAAATTATAATGGGGAAAACATTAGCTGTTATGGAGCGTCTGACGGAAGTGTTTCTGTAATTGTAACTGGCGGTGTTCCAAACTATTTCTATAATTGGATAAATAAAGATGGAATAATTGTAAGTACAAATCAAATCGCTAGTGACTTACCAGCTGGAATATACACCATACAAGTTATCGACGAAAATAATTGCCTAGCATCAAATAGTATTACACTAAAAGATCCAACAAAAATAAATGTTAACCTTCATGTATCTACTAATTATAATGGTCAACAAATTTCTTGTTATGGAGCTTCAGACGGTGGAATAAATCTTTCAGTAGCTGGAGGGATACCAGGATACCGATACAAATGGACGGATATAAACGGAAATATTATATCAACTTTGGAAGACCCTTCTTCTTTACCTAAAGGAAAATACAACGTTTTAATCACTGATGTTAATGGCTGTAATATAGACACAAGCATTATTATTCAAGAACCTCAACAATTAATTGGGATAACTTCAGTCATTTCAAACTATAATGGACAAAATGTAAGTTGCTATAATTCTATTGATGGCATCATAAAAGCTACAGCAAATGGTGGAACGCCTGCTTACACCTATTTATGGATGGATATATCTGGAATTACCATCTCTACAAATGAAACTGTATACGGAATCGGAGCAGGAAAGTATATTGTCCAAATAAAAGATCTAAATGGTTGCTTATTTAATACTGAAATTATTGTTTCTCAACCAAACATATTAATTTCTGAAGCAAATGTAATTTCAAATTTTTTTAATAATGGTGTAAGTTGCATTGGAGCAAAAGATGGAATAATTGAAGCTCATGCAAATGGAGGTACACCTAGATACCGATATTCTTGGAATACTACCCCAATCCAAAATGAAATACAAATCTCAAAATTAGGAATCGGAATTTATACCGTTACCATAACAGATATTAATGGATGCACCTCAAGTAAAGACGTTGAACTTACAGCAAACCAATTACCCATGATAGATTTACCTCCTCCTACATATAGCTGTAAAGGAAATAGTGTTTTGTTAGATTGTAAATCTAATCTAAGTGAGCAATGTATTTGGACATTTTCAGATGGAAAAATATTAAAAAATTGCGAACCATTTTTTACAACTTTTGAAAACGAAGGTTGCTATGATTTAGAGTTAAAAATAATAAGCGCACAAAGATGTACAACTTCGGTATCGGCTTCAAATTTCATATGTATTTTCCCAAATCCTATTGCAGATTTTACTGCAGATGATTACGAGCTGTCAAACCTAAAAAACACTACCCATTTTTGGAATAACTCTATATCTTCCAACACCTTTCGTTGGGATTTTGGTGATGGTTCCGAATACGATTCAATCCCGAATAGTATGCATGAATATTTAAATACAAATGAATTTAATAAAACTATCTATCAAGTTACATTATATGCATATTCAGAACATGGCTGTAAAGATTCGATTACAAAACCTATAACTTATTCACCCCAACTTATTTATTATGTTCCGAATTCATTCACACCCGATTTTGATGAATTCAATAACATTTTCAAACCTGTTTTTTCTTCTGGTTATGATAACAAAAAATACACTTTTACTATTTTCAATCGTTGGGGAGAAATCATTTATGAAACTCACCAAATTGAAGAAGGATGGAATGGATATTATAAGGAAAACAAATCACCAGATGGAACTTACACTTGGAAATTATCAATTACAGATTCTATGAATTCTCAAAAACATGAAAATGTTGGACATGTAAATGTGATTAGATAGATATCGCAATTTATAAACGCAAAATATATTATTGCTTTTTTTGTTCAACGAGGACTTTTAAAAATTCAATCTCTTTATTTTTAAGTTCAATTATTTGTTCTAAATGTGTTTTATCTCCAGTTAATATTTCTATTTTATTTTTCATTATGAAATACTTTTCTAGCTCATTATTCGATCTCAAAACATCATTTCTATTTCCCATAATATCTAATAAATTTACATCTAAAAATTTTATTATTTCCAACAAACGATTTACAGACATCTGAGTTTTACCATTTTCTAAACTAGAATATGCCTTTTGAGACATATTCAACTTATCAGCCATATATTGCTGAGAATAAAATTTCGATTGTCGTAAAATTTTTATTTTATCTAAATAATTCATGAACTAATTTATATAATTATTTGTATGAATAAAATGACAACTTATCACTTTACAAATGATTTATATTAGTAAAGAAATGGATTTTTAATACAACTAAATCCTAAACTCTCTTTTATCGCACTATTTAGTCATTAAACAGTATATTTTAGAAATATTTAAGGTATTAAAATTCAATAAAAGTATGTTAATTTGTTAATTATAAAAGACACATAAACAATCATTAATTAACAAATCAGTTTTTAATCATCACTTTTGAAAATAATAAATAAAAATTCAAAACATGCTAGAAATTCATGAGATTAAAACTCAAAATTTAATATTTAATAATTTTGAAGATTGTATATTTTGCACAGATTTAAATGGAACCATTATTTTCTTCAATTCTTTAGCAGAAGATGCTTTGGGATATAAAGCTGATGAAATTATTAATAAAACATCATCTGAAATTTTCTTTGATTCTTCAGAAAAGTCTATTCATTCTTTAAAATTATCAAAAATAAAAAATCCAATTATTGAAAATGATTTTATTTTTAGAAATTATGCATCACAAATCTTTGATAACGAAAAAGAATGGATTTTTATCCGAAAAAATAAAACTACATTTACTAGTATTTTAAACGTTTCCTTGTTAATAGATTCAAAAAATAATGAAATAGGATTTAAATTTTTAATTCAAAACAAAGACATTTATATACCTTATGTAAGAAGCGAAATATTTAATCCATTGGATTTAATTCAGGTAACTAATTACGTAATTGCATCTCTTAAAACGATAATAATAGAAAAAAAAATAAGCTTGAACTTTAATACGGATCTTTCTAAACCTCATTATTTTTTTGGTGATTCGATTCGAATTTCTCAAATTCTATTTGAGCTAATCAACTACTCAATAAAATATACTCCAGACTTCGGAATTATCAATTTAAATTTAAAAATAGATGAAGTCATAAATCAAAAACAAAATATTACTATCGAAATAACAGATAACGGTATAGGTATTTCTTCCGAAAATATAAATACAATATTTGAAGAGTCTTCACTAGTAAATGACACTTATACTACCACTGGAGAAACAAGTTTTGGATTGAAAAAAATAAAGAAAGAAATTGCTAGTATAAATGGGCAAATAATGGTTTCAAGTAAAATCAATGAAGGTTCTACTTTAACTCTTTCTTTCCCACTAAAAATAGACGAGAATTACACAAAAATCAAGCATAAAATAGAAGAATCAATAAATTATTCAATTATGCCATCTATTCCAAATATAATTAGTTGAAGACAATATTAAAATCAATTATTAGCCCAAATAATTTTACAAAAATTAAACTACTCGATTACTAGTGTTGAAAATGGGAAATTTGCAATCGATGAATTACTTACCAATGATTATTTATCAAAACCTATTAAGGAAGTAGATTTAATAATAAAAATTACTAATTTATTATACTCTTAGTAAGGCAAAATAAACTCTATCGATATTTATGAAAAATTCCAGAATTCATAGATGTCCATAAGCAAGCTGGTAAATGTGCTTTTTTTAATCCAGAATTAATCCATGTATTACAAGTGTTGAATAAACCATAACTTCCATTTGTTTCATAAAAAGAATCTGATACCCAATAACCTCTATTCTGAATACATATAGAGTTCCCTTGTCTATCTTTTTTCAATGCATTTTTTACATAGTTGCAAAGTAATATATATTGCTTGGATGAAATTAATAGTTTAACATGGTTATATTTTAAATCTAAATCCTTTAAATAATTGACATGTAAAGCAGATTTCCCTAGATAAAAACATGCATAAAATACTGTAGATACTTTAACATCTGACCATTCAGGAGTATTTAAGAAAAAACCTTGATCTCCCCACCCTATTGAAACATATGTACTTAATGAATCTTTTCCTCTTGTGTTTTTAGGTGAAACTGTTTTTGTCCAGTCATATAAAGCAGTATGAACAGGAAAAACATAATCTGTATGAACTCCATCAGACTTCATATATATTACCACCTCTTTTTTAGTTAACTTATCTCCCGTTTCAATAGACATACAAACGAATGAAAGCGTTAAATAAAATACTATAAAAGCTAAGAGAAATTCGAAAGAATAAAGAAAGAACTTTAAAACCAATTTCATTCTAATTCGTTTTTCCAAATCATTATTTTCTTATCATCTCCTACTGAAGCAAAAGAATTATGACTCAATTTAGTTAATCGATTTACGGAATGTTTATGTCCACCTGACTTTTGATCTAATCTTTGAATTACTTCAAATGTGTTCGCATTCCAAATCTTAATCATTTTATCTCTACTTGAAGTAACAAAAAGAGATTTATTTTCAATTAAACAGATATCATAAATAACATAATTATGAGCAGGAATACTTTTAATTAATTCGGATGTTTTCCAATTCCATATTTTCAAAAATGCATCTTTCCCTCCAGTTATTAAAACATCTGGATTTATAGGATGAAAATAAGAAATTGAAGCACCAGAATTATGAGAATGAATCGTTTTAATTTCATTAAACCCTATAGTTTCGAACACTCTAGTTGTTCCATCTTGACAACTCAAAACAAATAATTCTCCATCGTTAGAAACGTGTATATTTCTAATTTTACCACAATCTAAAGGAAAATAGACTAATAATTCAAGTTTTTTTGAATCCCAAATTGATAAATTACCATCTGCATCCCCGATATAAAACTGAGACTTTGGTATATTTGATGATATAGAAAAAACAGCTTTAATATGCTGCGTAAAATGTTTTATTTCTTGCTTTAGGTTTAAATCAAAAAGATAAACAGAACCATTTGATAAACCAACCGCTAATATATTATCTTGAATAAATTCAATACTATAAACTGATTGATCTAATTTAATGGAAAAACTATCTTGAATACCTTTCCCAATATTCCATCTTGTTACAAAATGATCTGCACTTCCGGTATATAAAAATTCACCATCACAAGCTGTTGCAAAAATTGCTCCTGCATGACCTGAAATTTCTTTAATTTTTTTATACACGAAATTTTATGCTTCTTCCTCTTCTTCAACAATTTCATCGTTTACCTGACGTAAACGATCAGCATAATCAGAAGGTAGAAAATCAAAGAAAGTATCACCTCTCAAACCTAATCTCAAACACTCTAAAGGAATCATTTCATTTGGTCCTATGTTACCTAAATTCACATTAGCACCAAACAATTTAATAAACCAAACTTGTTGATTTTTTTGAGGAGCCTCCCATAGAATATCTCCTGGATCTACTTTAGATATTATTTTATTAATTAAATAAGTATGAGCGGTTCCGTTTGGTCTAAAAACACCAACATTACCAGCTTCACGACCTTCAGCAATTACTTTCCAAGAACCAGCTTCCAATTCTGTACTCATCATTTTCACCCACTTGCTAGGTGAAACAATAATTCCAGAATCCTTTGAACCAACTTCAGACATGATGGTTCTTTCTTTTGAAAATCGATGAATTAATTCACACTTAGCATTGTGATTCATGATTATCGAACCATCTGAAATTTCAGCTAATTCTAATTTAAATTTATCCAATAAACGTAGGTAGTCATCCACCATTCCACGAGCATAAAAAGCTTCAAATAGAGTTCCTCCAAAATATGGTTTAATTCCAGCTTCTTTATAAAGGTCAATTTTTTTCTGTAAATCGTTTGTTACGAAAGCTGTGCCAAAACCAAATTTAGCTACATCCGTTAAATGTCCAGATGCAGAAATAAAGTCCTCTGTTTCTCGAAAGCTAAGCCCTTTATCCATCATCATGGTCAACCCTTTTTGACGAGGCTTACTTGTTCTCTCCGGTAAAAATGGTAATTCGAAATTCATTATTTTTAATATCTAAACTCAAAGGTAATAATTTTAAAGAGATAGAAAAGTTAAACCAATTAAGTTATCTACTTATTCCTCACTTAATTCTATAAATTGATTAATTTCTTTATATTCTGGATATAATTCAAACAATTCTAATGCATTTTCTCTATCCTTAACACAACAATCTGAATATAAAACCAATGCCTCCTCTTTGCTTCCTAATTTCCACAGAATATTAACTTTCAATAATGGAGCTATATCATTAGCAATGTTATCATTCATAAAATCAGACACATAAGCTAATGACTCCGTATAAGATTGATTATTTAATAATTTAATATAGCTCGTTAAACATTCTTCATCAGAAGAATCTAAACCTAATGCAAACAAATAATATTCCTTCGCCAAATCAAATTCTTCCAGTTTTTCGTGAGCACCAGCTAGAACTGAATATATTCCAGCATTTTCAGGATCAAGTTCAACTGCTTTATTAATTAACACAATAGCTTCTCTGGTTTTTCCTTCTAAATCTTCAACGATACCAAGTCCAAGCCAAGCATCAGGAAGTAAAGGTGCTAATTCTAAACTTTGTTTGTAAAATTCTTTTGCTAAAGTAAGTTCGCCTAATTGCTCATGAGCTTCACCAATATAACATAAAGCTACAGGATCTTCCCCGTCCAACTCCATGCATTTATTAAAATTATCTATTGCCAATTGATATTTATCAATAGAAAGATATGCATTTCCTAAATTAAAATAAACCGGACCAAAATCTTGGTTAATCAAACTACAATAATCGTATGCCCAAATTGCCTTCTCAAAATCTTCAGATTTAGAATATGCATTACCTAAATTATACCAAGCGGTAAAAGAGTATGGGTTTTCATCTATGAAATCAGAATAACATTTTATAGCTTTTTCATAATCTCCTGATTGATCGTAACAAAAAGCAATTTCATAAATTGCCCCCTCATTTTTGGGATTGTATTTAATAGCTTCTTTCAAAATCAAAAGAGCCCCTTTGTAGTCATTGTTATTTTGATATTCCATAGCCAAATCAAGATAGATTTCATCTCTATCTTCTGGCTCCGAAAGAGCTAAAGATTCTTTAAAATATTTTATAGCACTTTTTGAATCTCTTAATTGACTAAAAATGGATGCTTTAGTTAAAAGGATTTCACAATTTGGTTCTTCCAATTTTTCAATTTGAGAAATAACACTTAATGCTTCTTTTAATTGTCCCATAGCAGACATCGACTGTGCAAGTCTTAATGAAAATATTACATTAAAAGAAAACTGCGAAAGTGCATGTTCAGCACAAAGTTTTGCTTTACTATACTGGTTATTAATTAAATAATGATCAATCAAACCTTCTAGCCTATCGCTATCTAAAAAACCTATTGAATCCCCTTTTAAAAAGGCTTCAAAACGCTCTAGATCTTCATTCAGATTACCTTCAAAGTAACCATCATCTTCTTCATCATCAAACATAATATCCTTTTTTTGTATTATTTAAAGTTACAAAAAAATGATATACATAAAAAATATATCCTATTTCTTTTCAACAAGGTTTTAACATTAATTACCAAATATATGAAATCATTCAGTTCGTATTCCTCTCCCTCCATTTAACCTCCTCCAACTCTCAATAACACTAAATTCAACTTTCTACACCTTCAGTCCTCACTTAATAAAAATTCCTCCCCGTCAGCCCCAATCCGAAGTTGGAAGTCAGTGTTTGTTTCAATAAATGTTTAGGGAATGTTTAATTTTAATCAAAATAAAAACCCCGAAGTAATACATACTTCGGGGTTCCTTATCTTTTAGAAAATTAATTATTTACCAGATCTTTTTCTATCTGATTCTTTCAAGAAAATTTTACGAATTCGTAAGCTTTCTGGCGTTACTTCAACGTATTCATCACCTTGGATATATTCTAAACACTCTTCTAAACTGAATTTGATAGGTGGAATTAATTTCACTTTATCATCTGCTCCAGAAGAACGCATATTT
>CALPSU020000097.1 GCA_943326315.2 Chryseobacterium gleum | reverse complement strand
TCTTTTACTAATAATCAAGAAATAGTAACGCAAGAATTTAGAATTTTGGAAAGCTATTTTCAAATTCTTAAAAGCCACTTCTTCAAATTCAATCCTGATTTCAAAGAAATTTCTATGGGTATGAGTGGGGATTATCTTCTAGCTATTGAGGAAGGAAGTACGATGGTGCGCATTGGAAGTTCAATATTTGGAACAAGGTAACAGTAACTCAATAATCTGAAAATTCCTAACTAAATAAATTTATATAACTTTATTAAAAAAGAAATTATGACATTCAAAAATAAAGCTTTCATAACACTTATAACTTCATCATTATTAATTAGTTGTGAAACGAAAGTTCAATCACTAAATGGAATTGAAAGAAAAGTTCCGAACGAAAAACAAGTAGATAGGTTTGCTGACATTCAAGTTTTACGTTTTGACATTGAGGGCTTTGAAAAACTTACAATTAATCAGAAAAAATTAGTTTATTTTTTATCAGAAGCAGGTTTAAGTGGAAGAGATATTATTTACGATCAAAACAATGAATTCAATTTAGAAATTCGTCATGCATTGGAATCTATTATAACAAATTATACAGGTGATAAAACCTCTGATAATTGGTATTTATTTGATACTTACACTAAACGAGTATGGTTCTCTAATGGTATTCATCACCATTATGGAATGGATAAAATCATGCCTGAATTTTCTAAAGAATATTTCTCCGAATTATTAAAAAACACGAGTACCAAATTAAGTAAAAATGCAACCGCTGTTATTTTCGATATAGATAAGGCTATGAAACGTAAAGTAAAAGATGCTAATTTAGATATGATTGTAGCTTCAGCTAATAACTTTTACGGAAATGGTGTAACTCAAAAAATGGCAGATGAATATTATACAAAATTGAATGATCCTAACGACCCAAAACCAAGGGAAATAGGATTAAATTCTACTTTGATTTTAAAAAATGGAAAATTATTTGAAGATGTTTGGAAATCAGGAGGTTTGTATGGTAAAGCAATCGATAAAATAATTTTTTGGTTAAAAAAGGCTGTTACTGTTGCTGAAAATCCAGATCAAGCTAAGGCGTTATCGAAATTGATTGAATTTTATAAGACTGGAAGCTTAAAAGTCTGGGATGAATACAATATACTTTGGGCTTCCTCTACAAAGGGAGATATTGATTGGATCAATGGTTATATTGAAACATACGGAGATGCCATGGGTAGAAAGGGTGATTATGAAAGTATGGTTCAAATAACTGATTTTGAAGCATCAAAACACATGAAAGTTGTGGCTGACAATGCCCAATGGTTTGAAGATAACTCAACTATTCTTCCAGCCCATAAAAAGAAAAATGTAAAAGGTGTTAGTTACAAAGTAATTCAAGTAGCAAGTGAATCAGGGGATGCTTCTCCTGCTACTCCAATTGGAGTAAACCTACCAAATAATAACTGGATTAGAGAACAACATGGTTCAAAATCAGTTAGTTTAGGGAATGTAATTGCTGCTTATGACAAAGCAGGTGGACCTGGATTAATTCGTGAATTTGCAAACGATGAAGTTGAAATTAAAAGAGCAGAAAAGTATGCAAGTTTAGCTGGAAAATTACATACCGCTCTACATGAGGTAATTGGACATGCATCAGGGCAAATAAATAAAGGAGTTGGTCAACCTTCTGAAACATTAAAAAACTATGCAAGTACGTTAGAAGAAGCAAGAGCAGATTTAGTAGGTTTGTATTACATAATGGACAAAAAACTAATAGAAATTGGTTTAATTCCTTCGTTTGAAGTTGGAAAAGCTGAATACGATGCATATTTAAGAAATGGCCTTTTAGCTCAACTTCAACGCTTAGAAATCGGAAAACAAGTTGAAGAAGAACACATGCAAAATCGTCAATTAGTTTCTAGTTGGGTATTCGAAAAAGGAGCAGATGAAAATATTATTGAGAAAGTAATTAAGAATGGTAAAACATATTATGACATTAAAGACTATAAAAAATTAAGAGTTTTATTTGGAAAATTGTTGAGCGAAATTCAAAGAATTACATCTGAAGGAGATTATGCAGCTGGAAAAAAATTAGTAGAGGATTATGGAGTAAAAGTAGATCCAAAAATTCATCAAGAAGTTTTAGATAGAGTTAAACCATTGGATTTAGCTCCTTATAATGGATTTGTAAATCCTGTTTTTATGCCAAAATTCAACAATAAAGGAGAAATTATTGATGTGAAAATTGAGAATAAACAAGGTTTTGAAGAGCAAATGCTATACTATGGTAAAAAATATGGCTATTTAAATAATTAATAAAGTTAAAACCCAAGCTAATTTATTATCTTGGGTTTTATATTTACCGCAAACTTACCAATATGAAAACCAAGAAAGAAATTGTTGATAACTGGTTACCTCGTTATACCGGAGAAAAACTTGAGAATTTTGGTAAATACATTATACTTTGTAATTTCATTAATTACGTTGAGAAATTTGCAACTTCAAATAATGTCCCTATAATTGGACATGAAAAACCCATGCAGTGTGCAACTTCAAATGGAATAACAATTATTAATTTTGGTATGGGTAGTGCCTCTGCTGCAACTGTTATGGATTTACTTTCTGCAATATCCCCTAAAGCTGTTCTTTTTCTTGGTAAATGTGGAGGTTTAAAATCTAAAAGTAAAGTTGGGGATTTAATCTTACCAATCGCAGCTATTAGAGGCGAAGGTACAAGTAACGATTATTTCCCACCTGAAGTTCCTGCACTACCCTCTTTTGCTTTACAAAAAGCTATATCAACAACAATTAGAGATTTTAAATGTGATTATTGGACAGGAACATGTTACACTACAAACAGAAGAGTCTGGGAACACGACGATAAATTCAAAGATTATTTAAGCGCCATTAGAGCAATGGCTATTGATATGGAGACTGCAACTATTTTTACCGTAGGGTTTGCTAATAAAATACCTACCGGAGCACTTCTTTTAGTTTCTGATTCACCAATGACTCCAGAAGGAGTTAAAACAGCAGAAAGTGATAATCTAGCAACTACAGAATATGTAGATAAACATTTAGAAATCGGAATTGAATCTTTAAAACAATTAATAAATAATGGAGATACAGTTCGGCATTTGAGATATTAAGAAGTTTTTAGTTGTTAGGAATAGATACATAATAACTAATAACTAATAACTAATAACTAATAACTAATAACTAATAACTAATAACTATTTCAATAAATCTTCTACCATTTCCATAGCATATTCAGTTTCGATAGATGTACAACATTCGCTCATTATTCGATGATACTCGTTTGCACTTTTAGGTAAATTTATTTTTTCCCTCGCCCAAGTCTCTTTATCTGGCCATTGAGCATAAGCTATATACTTTGAGGAGTTTACCTTATGTAATCTTGATCCTAAAGATCCTTCTCTAGTATACAATAAAACGGTCATTTTTTTCCACGCAGCGATAAAATCATCTGTGCAATTTGGTTTTACTTCGAAAGAATAAATTACTGAGTACATAATGATAAATTTGACAATTTTATTTGAGATCCTAAAGCTAATAGAATTCAGTAAAATATTAGTTTAAAAACCCAACTTTTTCATATATTTACATTTGAGAATAATAACAATTTAAATTAAAAAAAGATGAGTAAATTGAAATTTGGATTAATCGCTTTTACACTATTCATTGGAGCAACTAGTTTTGCACAAACTACACCAAGAGATGAAGCGAAAATGGAAGCTGACAGATTAGCTAAAGAATTAACTTTGGATGAAAATCAAAAGATGTTTTTAACTGAACTAAATATTGGTTTAATGCACAAAAGAGAAGCTATAGATAAAAATACATCCTTAACTTCTGAGCAACGTGAATTACTTATTAAAGATAATCAACACGGTAAAGATTCCCAACTAAAAGAAATACTTACCAAAGAACAATATTCAAGATATCTTCAATTACAAAATGAAAAAAAAGATCAAAAAAATGATCAAAAAAAATCAAATGTAAAAGTGAAAAGCTAGTAAATAGAAAAGAGACTGTTCAATTATATTTTGAACAGTCTCTTTTTTACTTCAATTTATTTTAAATGATTTGAAAACACTTTTCTGAACTTCTCAATTTTAGGCCTAATGACTGCCGAACAGTATGACTTATCCTTGTTTAAATTATAATAATCAAAATGATAACTTTCAGCTTGATAATAATTAATCAAAGGACTTATTTCAGTTACTATCGAATTTTCCCATACTTTTTCATACTCTAATTTCAGCTTCATCTTTTCTGAAATTTCACGCTGATATTCATCGTGATAAAAAATAACTGACCTATATTGTGTTCCAATATCTCCTCCCTGCCTATTCAATTGTGTGGGATCATGGACAAACCAGAAAACTTCTAAGATTTGTTCAAAAGTAACAATTTCATCATTAAAAATAATTCTCGCAACTTCTGCATGCCCTGTATTTCCATCACAAATGTCATCGTAAGTTGGATTTAACTTTTGTCCTCCAGAATATCCTGGAAAAACAGAAACAACACCTTTTAAATCCTTGTAACAAGCCTCGATACACCAAAAACATCCAGCTCCTAAAGTTGCTTCTTTTAACATTGAAATATTATTTATTTAATCATTTATTTACCTAGGTTTCGAAATTACGACTATTTTTACTTTAATGTATAAATACGGGAGAAATTTTTGGGTTATCTGTTTTTCTATGTTTCTGTTTATGACCAGTTTCAATCTGATTATTCCAGAACTAAATGAATTTATCACAATTTTAGGCGGAGCAAATTACAAAGGCTTGGTAATCACTCTTTTTACAATTTCAGCTGCTATTTCAAGACCATTTTCAGGAAAATTATCCGACACTATTGGACGAAAAAAAGCAATGACAATAGGCATGCTTGCTTCCGTAATTGTTAGTTTATTATATCCGTTATCTTTTTCCGTTTTTTTCTTTCTTTGTTTACGATTTCTTCATGGATTTAGCGCAGGTTTTTTTCCAACAGGTGCAACGGCATTATTGACTGATATTTTACCTGAAAAAAAAAGGGGCCAAGGAATGGGTATTTGGGGTACATTTATATCTTTAGGAATTGGTTTTGGCCAAGGATTTGGATCAATAATCAGTAATTATTTGGGATTAAATGCGCTTTTTTTGATTGCAAGTTTAACAGCAATTCTTTCAGGAATATTAATTCTAAACATCTTAGAAACGCTCGAAAATAAACAAAAATTCAATACTAGTTTTTTAAAAATAAAAATGGAAGATGTTTTTGAACCAAGTGTTAAACCAGCAGCTATTATTATGTTTTTATCTGCTACTTGTTCAGGAATTATTTTTGTTTTAACACCCGAAATCTCTAAATTTCATGGCATTGAAAATAAAGGTTGGTTTTTCATATTTTACGTAATAACAACAATCATAGTTCGTTTATTCTTTAGTTCTTTGTCTGATAAAATAGGTAGGAGAAAAACATTAACGTTAGGAATTGGTTTTTTAGTAATAAGTATGCTTTTGATAGGTACATCTCATGATAAAATATCCTATACAATTTCATCTATTATTTTTGGAATTGCAACTGGAATTACGAGTCCAACATTATTTGCTTGGACAGCAGATCTTTCTCATCCAGAGCGAAGAGGTGTTGGAGCTGGCACTATGTTTATAGCTTTAGAATTAGGGATAATGACTGGATCGCTTTCTACACTATTAACCTATAAAAATTCATTAAGTTCAATCCCAATATCATTTATGGTTGGGGCAATATTTGCGGGAATTGGTTTTTTATATTTGATTTGGCATCAACTAAAAAAAGAATCACTTACCTAATTCATTCATCTGTCATAGAATCATCCAACATCAAGTTTTCTGGTTCGGCTACACCATAATCTAAACGTTTTGCTTTTAAATATCTAGGAATATAATATTTACTAGTATTAAAATTATCTATTACCACTCCTCTCGAAGTAGAAGCATGTATAAATTTTATACCTTCTTCTGAATTATCAATTACCAAAGCAACATGACCTACTGATCTTGCATTTGAATTTCTTCCTGTAAAAAACATTAAATCTCCAGCTCTAACTTCAGTAAGCATTACATTTTCTCCAAATTCTGCCAAACCATAACTTGAGCGAGTTAAAGACATGCCAAAATTGCCCATTACATAATAAATAAAACCTGAACAATCAAAACCTGAAGGAGAAGTTCCTCCAAAATGATATGGAGTACCTATGAAATTTTTAGCGTAAGTAATGATATTATCAACATGCTTTTCATTTCCTTGAGGCAATTTATTTTCCATTGAAATAAAATTAATAAAGTCCTCCAACTCTACAGAATCTAGTTCTTGTTGCGTTTGAGCATTGTCTGAAAAAGAAATCAAACAATAAAAACTTATTAAAAATAATACTCTCAATTTTATCCCTTGCATTGTGATTGCAAAATTATAACTATTTTCGGGATACCAACAATTAAGTATTGTGATAGAAATTTCTGAAAAACAATTGACAAAGCTTTATTACACCATTGGTGAAGTTGCTTCTATGTTCAACGTAAATACTTCGTTGATACGATTTTGGGAAAAAGAATTTACCATAATTCAACCTAAAAAAAACAAAAAAGGTAATAGACTTTTTACTCCAAAAGACATAATAAATTTTAACAAGATTTACCATTTAGTTAAAGAACAAGGATTTACATTGGATGGGGCAAAGAATGCTTTAAAAAATAATTCAATACCAACTAGTATAACAGAAGCAGTTACAATAACTAGTGAAAATGAAACTATAGATAGGGAAGATATTATTCAAAGTCTTGAAAATATAAAAATTAAACTTCGAAAATTAAGAGGGATTTAATCCTAATATAGTTGCCAACTTAAGATTACAGATCTATTATGGACGACAACCATTTAAATGATTGGTTCAAAAAAAGAAAAGAACGAAGAAAAGATTTAAATTCTGAATCGTTACTTCAAGGTTTATTATCTAAAAACATTTCTTTTTTAAGTACTTCAATTACACTCTTAGAAAGTTCTAGATTAGATGATCAAATTGTTGCTAAGGAACTAATTAATCTTTGTTTACCATATTCAGGAAAGTCTATTCGAATAGGTATTACAGGTGTTCCGGGAGTTGGAAAAAGTACATTTATAGAATCTTTTGGAAAAGTATTAATAAATAATGGTAAACGATTAGCTGTTCTTGCAATAGACCCTAGTAGTGAATTTAGTGGAGGGAGTATTCTTGGAGATAAAACAAGAATGGAAGAATTATCTCAAATGGAAAATGTTTTTATTCGTCCATCTCCTGCAGGAAAAACTTTAGGTGGGGTTGCAAAAAAAACGAGAGAAAGCATATTACTTTGTGAAACTGCTGGATTTGATGTTATACTGATAGAAACCGTTGGAGTCGGTCAATCTGAAACCATGGTTCATTCTATGGTAGATTTCTTTTTACTGCTAATGCTTGCAGGAGCTGGAGATGAACTTCAAGGGATAAAAAGAGGTATAATGGAAATGGCTGATACAATTGTAATCACGAAAGCCGACGGAGATAATTTACAAAAAGCAAAATTAGCTTGTCAAGAATATAAAAATGCGCTTCATCTTTTTCCTCCAAATACTAACGAATGGATTCCAAAAACTTTAACTTGTAGTTCAATAACGGGAGAAAATATTCCACAATTAAATGATATTATTAATTCATTTATCAATCAAACTAAAGTAAACGGATGGTTTGACAAGAAAAGACATTTTCAAGATATATTTTGGTTTCATGAAACCTTAAAAGAATTAATCTTGAATCAATTTTTTAACAATACAGAAATAGCTCAAAAAATTTCTAAAATTGAAGAAGAAATTATAGAAGGTAAACTTTCATCTTTTCAAGCAGCCGAGGAATTATACACAAATTATTTAAATAGATTTAATGGAACAAATTTTTAAAATAGAAGGAGAATACATTGAATTAATTCAATTATTAAAAGCTATTGGACTAGCTAATACTGGTGGTCATGCTAAAATGATCGTTGATGAAGGAATGGTAACTAGAAATGGGGAAATTGAAACACGTAAAAGAGCGAAATTAATATCTGGTGATATAATTGAAATTACTGAAAATAAAATAATATTGGAATAAATTATTTTATGAAAAAAATTGTCTTAATTATCTTACTTCTATTTTCAAATAATACTTTTGCTGGTAGAATAAGGGATATTGATTTCTCTATTGATACTTCAAATTTTGGTGAAACAAATACATTTTCAGTAACAATTTTTTTAATTAAAAAAAATGGAAAGAGAATCACTCTTTCACCGAATCATTTATCCTTAAAATGGGGAAACCTTAAAATAACTGGTGATCACATAATTTCTTTTAAACAAGGAATTGTCGCTTTTGACCAATCTTCAATCACACAAGAAAACAACAAGACTGTTTTAGAAATATCTTATAAAAACGGTCTTCACACTATTAAAACGTATATTATATATCCATATGTAACAAGTGTAAAAATAAACAATAACACAATTCCTGTAAATCATTTCGAAAC
>CALPSU020000096.1 GCA_943326315.2 Chryseobacterium gleum | reverse complement strand
GTGGATTCATCTCTGTTTACTTCTCTGAAGTGAAGAAAAAAGCAGTGAGAACTGTAATGGTGGAAGAAGGAAAACGTTTGGATGGTCGTAAATTCGACGAAATTCGTCCAATCTGGGCGGAAGTGGATTACTTGCCTATCGTTCACGGATCTGCTGTATTTACACGTGGAGAAACACAATCATTGACTACATTAACTTTAGGTGGTAAAATGGATGAACAATTGTTAGATGGAGTTACTTTCCGTGGAACAGAAAAATTCATGTTACATTATAACTTTCCTCCATTCTCTACAGGCGAGGCTCGTCCGTTAAGAGGTACTTCAAGAAGAGAAGTTGGACATGGAAACTTAGCTTTAAGAGCTTTGAAACAAATGTTGCCAGATAATAACCCGTATACGATTCGTATCGTTTCAGATATTCTTGAATCGAATGGTTCGTCTTCTATGGCAACTGTTTGTGCTGGAACATTAGCATTAATGGATGGAGGAGTTCAGATTAAAGCTCCAGTTTCAGGAATTGCAATGGGATTAGTTACTGATGAAACAGGTGCTTTCTGTGTATTATCAGATATTTTAGGAGATGAAGATCATTTAGGTGATATGGATTTCAAAGTAACTGGTACTTCAAAAGGAATTACAGCTTGTCAAATGGATATTAAAGTTGATGGTTTATCTTATGAAGTTTTGACTCAAGCATTGAATCAAGCTCGTGCAGGTAGATTACATATTTTAGATAAAATTATTGAAACAATAGCTGAACCAAGAGCAGAATTGAAACCACAAACTCCAAGAATTGAGATGTTAGTAGTTCCAAATGAAATGATTGGTGCAATTATCGGACCTGGAGGAAAAATAATTCAAGGTATTCAAAAAGAAACTGGTGCAACTATTTCTATTGAAGAATTAGAAACAGGTGAAGGAAAAGTTCTTGTTATGTCAAACGATGGAGCAAGTATGAAAGCTGCATTAGATCGTATAAAATTAATTGCTTTCCCTCCAACAGTTGAAGAAGGAGTTGAGTATGAAGGAAAAGTTAAATCTATTCAAGCATATGGATGCTTTGTAGAAATTCTTCCTGGTACAGACGGTTTAATTCATATTTCTGAATTTTCTTGGGATAAATTAGAGAAATTAGATGGTGTAGTGAAAGAAGGTGATATGGTACGTTTTAAAGTTGTAGGAAAAGATCCTAAAACAAAAAAATGGAAATTATCTAGACGTGTACTTCTTCCAAAACCAGAAAGAAAAGAAGAAGCTCAAGCTTAATTAGAATAAAGATTTAAATATTAACACTATAAAAAATAGAATATGTCAAGTAAAAGAATTTTAAAAAGAAACTTAAATAATATGGTAATCGAAATCGTTGAAGAGTGTTTCACTGTTCAAATGTTCGATGAAACAAAAGCAGCAGGATCTGAAAAATTAATTGAAGAAGCAGCTGCATTTCAAGATTCAATCTTATCTGAAATTCACAAAGCTAAAACGAAAAAAGATTTTGCTCCGATAGCTTCTAAAATTGAAGAATCTGCATTAGAATTCATCACAAAATTGAATGGATTAAATTAATTAAACTATTAATAATCTATTAATTAGGTTGTTATAAGTGAAAATAGAAAAGCGGATATATTATCCGCTTTTTTTTGAAATAAACTTGAGAAAAACTAACATTATAGATTAATAACTTAAAAAATTATATTTGTAAAATAACTGTTTATAATGATTTTATGGAAAAACTTAATTATTTAATCTATTCTAGTGAAAGAAACACTAATTGTGTAGATGAAGAAATTCAAAAAATATTAAAGTCTTGCGAGAAAAATAATCCGGGAAAGTATGTTACTGGTGTTCTTGTACATTCTAAAAATTATTTCTTGCAATTTTTAGAAGGTGATGAAAATGAAATATTAAATCTATTTAATCTTATTAAAAAAGATCATAGACATTCAAAAGTTATGCTTTTAAATAAAGGAGAAATCAAAGAAAGAATTTTTCCAGCATGGCATATGGGGTTTAAAGATGTTGATAAAGAAGACATGACTTTGATTACAGAAGCTACTCCAGATGAAAATGATGTGTTTAATAAATTATTGAAAGGTGGTATTATTGATGATAGCAAAGTATTAAAAATTCTATCTAGATTCTATAAATTGGTATAAGTATTTAATTCTACAAAAAAATAATAATTTAAAAGGCTTTATAGAATTAATTCAGCAATTATAAAAGAATTTTAAAAGGAAATTTTGATTTTCCTAAATTTAAGAAATTTATTATTCTTTAAAAATTTATAGTTTTACGTGTCAATGGTTTATTGGTACTTTTGTTTTGAGTAAATATCATCCTTATTTAATTAAAGAAAATGGAAGTATTTATTTTTGAATTAAATTTATAAAAAGAAAATATAAGTGAAAATTATTATTTCCCCAGCAAAATCGATTTCTTATAAAAAGATTGAAAATAATTCCTTAACAAGTATTGCTTCATTTTTGAAAGAAACAGAATCTTTAGCGTCAAAGTTGAAAAAAGTTTCTTCTAAAAAAATAGGAGAGATGATGCATCTATCAAATGATTTAGCTGAATTAAATTATAATAGATTTCAAAATTGGGAAAGTCCATTAGTTGAAAGTGAAACGATATATCCAGCTATTAGTGCTTTTAACGGAGAGGTGTACAAAGGTTTTGATATTCATACACTTTCAAAAGACGAAGTAGAAAGAGCTCAAAATGATTTAAGAATTCTTTCAGGTTTATATGGGATTTTAAAACCTATGGATTTAATTTATCCTTATAGACTTGAAATGGGAACTAAATGGGAAATTACTCCAAAAATTAAAAATTTATATACTTTTTGGGGACAAAAGATTTCTGAATCGCTTAATAATGAAATGCATTCGGGTGAAGTGATTGTGAATTTAGCTTCCACTGAATATTTTAAAGCTGTTGATTTAAAAGTCTTAAAATCTAGAGTTATAACACCTCATTTTAAAGATTTCAAAAACGGAAAATTAAAAATTGTTATGATGTATGCAAAGCATCAAAGAGGAGCAATGGCGAGATATATTATTAAAAATAATATTATTAATCCAGAAGAATTAAAATTGTATAATTTAGATGGTTATAGTTTTGATGTAAATAATTCAACAGATACAGATTGGTTATTTATAAGATGAAAAATAACTAAACTTTCAAATCATCTATTGGATTTCCGGCTAATAATTCTTTAAAATTCATTCTTCGTTTACCTTCAGGTTGAAGTTCTGTTACTAAAAGATAATAGTCTTTACAAGGAAATAAAATACCTTCTTTGGTTGCTATCAATTTTCTTGAATCAACCACTTTCTGATTAGTTTTTTCAGTTTTAAAAATTTTAAATGATTTAGAATCAAGCTTTATGTCATTTTTCAAGATTGTCCAAGCTGTTGGGTAAGGGGAGAGGCCTCTACAAAAATCATGTACTTCTTCGACAGATTTTGACCAATCAATTTCACAGGTAGGTTTGAAAATTTTAGGTGCTGATTTTAAATCGCCTTCAATTAAATCAAGTTGAGGAATTCCTTGAATATCACCAACTCTAATTTTTTCAATTGTTTCAGTAGCTAATTTAGCTCCCAAATTCATTAATCGGTCATGTAAATCTCCAACATTATCATTTTCTGTAATTTCTACATATGCTCTATCAATAATTTTCCCAGTATCAATTTCCTTTTCGATAAAGAATGTGGTTACTCCAGTTTGGGTTTCACCATTAATAATAGCCCAATTTATGGGTGCTGCACCTCTATAATTTGGTAAAATAGAAGCGTGAAGGTTAATAGTTCCTTTTGGAGGCATTGCCCAAACAATCTCGGGTAACATTCTAAATGCAACTACAACAAATAAATCAGCATTTAAAATTTTAAGCTCATTTATAAAATCAGAATCTTTTAAATTTGTTGGTTGTAAGACATTTAATCCTTTTTCTTTTGCGTATTTTTTTACATCACTTTCAGAAATTTTTTGACCTCTTCCTGCAGGTTTATCTGGAGCTGTAATAACTCCAACTATGTTAAAATTATTTTTTATAATTTCATCTAATATAGTTACAGCAAATTCTGGAGTACCCATAAAAACAATTCTGAAATTTTCTTTTGTCATTGTATTCTTAATTTTATTCAAAGGTAAAATTTAAATCAAAGAATCTTTTTTTTCCAATCAAAGATTCTTAAATATCCAATAGATAATAATCCCATTGTCCCAAAATAAATATATTCAACCGACCAAATCCAAAAAATATCTAATTTGAGTATTTTTATGAAAATATAAGATGCAATTAGGTAAATAAAAACACTAATTACTTCAATTAAGAAAGTAACCATTGTATTTCCACTTCCATTTATAGTTTGAAAATAGACACTTACAAATCCAAAAACTAATGTTGAAATTGAAATAAATTGAAGAATTTCAGCACTTTTTTGAATGTATATTTTGGATGGGTTTATTGTTGAAATTAAATTATAAGGAAAAAAAACAGCACCTAAAATTATTATGGATAAAAATAACATAGTTAGAATTTGAATTCTTAATTGAATTTTTTTCAGAGAAATAAAGTCGCCATTTCCTATATATTGAGATATATAGGTTTTGGTAGTTGCTGAAAACCCCCAAATAGGAATAAATGCTAAAAAGTAAATTGATCTAATATTTTGAGAAACAGTTAACTCAAATTTCCCCATTTGTTCAATCCAAGCAAAGAAAATTGTCCAAGTTGAAAGAGCTATAAGTCCTTGAAACATAATTGGACTACCTATTTTAATTAATTCTTTAAATGAAATAAGATTAAATGAGAAATGAGAAAATAAATTAAGCTCCCTTTTCTGTTTGGAAAAGAATAAATAAGCGATTAGAAATAACATTCCTAAACCATCAGCTAAAGTAGATGCTAGTGCTGCACCTTTTAAACCCATTTCAGGAAATGAACCTTTTCCAAATATTAATAAATAATCTAGTAAAATATTTGAACTTGCTGTTATTAATGCACTAACAAGGACAACCCAAGTTTTACCAGTCGCAAAAAAAAATGCCTGTATAGAAATTGAAATCATCGCAAAAAAGAGAGCGAAACTTCTAATAGAAATAAAATCTATTTGAGCTAAAGCTAGGTCTTTATATTTAGAATAGTTAGTCAGTATAGATGGGATTGTAGTTTGTAAAAAAAGGAACAATAAAACAGCTAAAACTAAATTGGTTATTATAGATGTTCCGAAAATTCTGCCTATAGCGTCAATGTTTTTTTGACCAATTCTTCTCGCTATTAATATTTGAGTACCATCCCCCATTCCAGCTAAAGCCATAAACATAGTTACATAAATAAGCCCCGCATTGCCTGCTGCATCAAACGAAATTGTACTATATCTACTTAAAAAAGCAGTGTCAGTTAATAAAACAATTGCTTGAATGAAACTCGAGACCATTAAAGGAAGAGCAACATTTAGTATTGTTTTATATTTTAAATCAAGCATTTAATTATTTAATCAACTTGTAAAACAAGTCCTTTCAAATATTCACCTTCTGGATGAAAAGCATTTATAGGATGGTCAGCAGGTTGGTGTAATTGTTCTAATATTCTAACGTTTCTTCCAGCTTCAATTGCTGCTGCAATTATAGTATTAGTAAATAAGAATTTGTCTACGACTTGAGAACAGGAGAAAGTGAAAATAATTCCACCTGGTTTTATTTGACGGATTGCATGCGCATTTAATCTTTTATAACCTTGAATAGCTTTATGACGTTTTTCACGGTGTTTTGCAAATGCAGGAGGATCTAATACAATAATATCATAATCTTCTTCCAAATCCTTCATATATTCCATAGCATCTGCAACAATAGATTTGTGTTTTAAACCGAAATTATTCAATTCTATATTCGCTTCTGTAAGAACAATAGCTTTCTTAGAACTATCTAAAGAGTGCACTAAACTAGCTCCTTCTTGTAGTGCTAATAAACTAAAACCACCAGAGTAGCAGAAAGTATTCAATACTTTTTTACCTTGAGAATATTTTCCTAAAAGAAATCTGTTTTCACGTTGGTCAATAAAAAAACCGGTTTTTTGTCCTGTTACCCAATCAATCTGAAGCTTTACACCATATTCTAGAGCTAAATGTGGAGTTTCACAATTCCCAAACAAATACGCATCTTTCCCTTCAGCTCTCTGAGGAAGTGTATCTGATGATTTAGAATAAATTGCTGTTAATGTTTTTCCAACTGCAAATTTTAATCCTTCAGAAATTAATTCTATTGAATTATACATTCCGATACTATGACATTGAATTACAGCTACTCCATTATAAAAATCAATAATTAATCCAGGTAATGAATCTCCTTCTCCATGAACAAGTCTGCAAATATTTGTTTTTTCATTAATTAAATTGAGTTTTTGTCTCAATTCAAATGCATTTAGAATTCTTTGATTAAAAAAGTTTTGATCCAACTCTTGATCTTCAAACGAAAGTATTCTTACTGAAATTGTAGCATGTTGAAAATGGCCTCTTGCCAAAAAATAATCTTTATGATCACAAACTGTAACAACATCCCCATCTTTTAATTCAGAAACATCACTGGTGATGGCTCCTGAAAATATCCAAGGATGTTTTCTTTCAATTGAATTTATTTTGTTCTTGTTGATTTTTACAATGTTCATTATAATGTTGTATATTTTGAAAGTGAATGTGATTTCAAGCACGAAGATAAGAAATTTAAGAGTAAGGATAAGCTTTACATTGATGGATAAGTTTAAGATTCGTATTTTTACACTTAAAAATAATTAACTATGCCTTTAAACGTACATTTTTATATGTTGAATGAACATTTTTCTCAAGAACATGCAGACGCACAACATAATGGAGAAGAATCAGAGAATAATTTGCGTTTTGAATGGGAAGATGAATTAGTTGTAAATACTGAAATCAAAGAAATTAGAACTTCTCGTAAAGCTACCTATACACTAAAGGGCCAACTAACTGAATTAGATAATTTTGCTTATGATGTTCCTGAGATGATTCTTTTTGATATTATTTCATTAGATGAAACCATTACGCAAATGGCCTGTTCTGAAAGTATAGTTGAAAGTTTTGAGTTTTTAGACGAGGCAGGTAATAAACGTTTGAATGTTTATTTGAAAGAAGAGGAACCACATACAAATCCTATTCCAGGAATTTATATTGCTCTTCAAGAATTCCCGAAAGAATTAGCAGATTAAATGTTAAAGTTAAATTCCATTTTCTTTTCTTATGATTCACCAATTTTTGAAAACATTAGTTTTGAAATTGGAGAAAGTGAAATAATTGGTGTTGTAGGAAATAGTGGGGCAGGAAAAACTACTCTACTTAAAGTAATTGCTGGTCTTTTAGATGTTAATTCGGGGGAAGTAGTTTTTGATGGTGAAATAGTGAAAGGTCCATCTAAAAAGTTGGTTCCAGGTCATGATGAAATTAAGTTGGTAAATCAAGATTTTTGCTTAGATCTTTATCATACTGTTAAAGAAAATATTAGAGAAAAAATACTCTATCTTCCTTATAAAGAAAGAGAAGAGTTAGTTGATGAATTGTTAGATTTAATTGAATTAAGTCATTTATCAGATAAAAAATCAATTTTGCTATCAGGTGGTGAACAGCAAAGATTGTCCTTAGCTAGAGCTTTAGCTGGGGAACCTAAATTACTATTGCTAGATGAACCATTTGTTCATTTAGATGGTAGACTTCGTTTAAAAATTTCAAATTACTTATTACAAATGAAAAAAATTCGAGGTACTAGTTTTATTTTAGTGTCTCACGATGGGGAAGAGATGTTAAGCTTGGCTGATAAAATATTTCATTTTTCAGAAGGAAAAGTAAAAAGGATAGGTACACCTAAAGATTTTTTTTATAACCCGATTTCTAAAGAAGAAGGTGAATTATTTGGAGTAATAAATTCTGTTTTTATTAATAATAAAGAGGTTTTATTCAGACCTACTGAATTTGAAATCTCAACAAAAAGCAATCCGGGTAATCTAAAATTAAATTTTATTCGATCACAATTTGCAGGTTTACATTATGTAAATTATTTTCAGACTGAAAATAATGATCAAATTATTCTATTTCACAAAGATATATTGAAAAATGAAAATGAAATTATCATTAAAAAAAGGAAAACGTCACTTAACTTGGGGTGAGTTATGGATCTTAATAAAAACTACATTTAGTGAGTTTTTTCAAGAAAAAAGTTTTTTACATGGGGCTGCTCTGTCATATTATACCATTTTTGCATTAGTCCCGTTATTATATCTAGCTTTTGCAACTTTTGGTAAAATTGTAGGTAACGTTAAACTAGTAGAAATTATAGGGAAGCTTTTAAAAGAGCAAGTAGGTATTCAAGATGTAAGTGGAATTCTTTCTTTTTTAAATGGAGTTGACATGGAAAAGGGAAGTTTCTTTTTAAATGTGATTGGGATCTTTGCTTTACTATTGTCAAGTACGGCTTTATTAGCTTCGTTAAGAGGAAGTATTAATGAGTTTTTTGATATAGAGGTGAAATTTCATAATCATAAGAAATTGATTGTTGGTCATTTAATT
>CALPSU020000095.1 GCA_943326315.2 Chryseobacterium gleum | reverse complement strand
TGGTGTTGTTTCAACTGTAGGTGTTGGAACGAGTTTAATAACGTATACTGTTACAGCAAATGGATGCTCTACTCCTAGAACTATAACTTTAACCGTTAATGCAATGCCTGTAGTTCAACCTATTACAGGTTTAGATAAAGTTTGTGTTGGCTCTACAATTACTATGGTGGAACCAACTTTAGCAGGAACTTGGATTAGTTCATCTCCAGTAAATGCAACTATAGATGCTTCAGGTATTGTTACAGGTGTTTTCACTGGACAAACGGCAATTACATATTCTAAAACAGTTCTTGGATGTACAACAATATCACCCGCTGTAATTGTTGATGTAAATCCATTACCAATAGTTTCTCCAATAACTGGTAATTCAAGCTTTTGTATATTTTCATCTTTGGATTTAGCAGATTTAACGCCTGGAGGTATTTGGAGTAGTTCTTCGTTAGGCATTGCTACTGTAGATATTGCTACTGGAAAAGTTGCTGGTGTTAGTGGCGGCGTTTCAGTTATTACTTATACTGTTACGAATCAAGTTTCTGGGTGTACTGACAAACAAACAAAAACAATCACGGTTGTTGATCAACCAAAAATCTCAATTAATTATAGTGTATTAGCAGATAATAAAACATGCTTATTTCAAGTTCCTGATACTTTGTTTTTAGATCAAAATACTGGAGGAGGTCTAGCGGCAGGAAATTGGACTTATGAACTTCCTAAAACAACAGCGACTGCAAATGTATTAGCTCCTACATCCTTAAATACGGGTGTTATTGTTTCTGATTATGGAATTTATAAATTTACATACACAGAACCTACTTGTAATGATGCGGCTACTATAATTTTGAACGTAACTCCACAAGTGTATGGTAAATTAGAAACATATTACCCTCTTTGTAAAGATGCTTCTTTAGAATTAACTGTTGTTGATATTTCCCATCCTGAATATCTAGAATCTTTAGTGTGGAATACTGGAGCAACAACAAATTCAATTACAGTGTCAGAAGGAGGGACTTATACAGCAACATTAAGAAATGTTTGTAATCCTGATGGATTAGTATTACCTTCTTTAGTAGATATTAAAATTTGTGATATTGATATGCCAAATGTATTTACTCCAAATGGTGATGGTGTTAATGATGTTTATCACATAAATGGAGAAAAAGATATTTTCAAAGAATTTAACATTGTTATTGTAAACCGTTGGGGGAATGTAATTGTAAGTTACAATGATCCAAAAGGAACTTGGGATGGGAAAAATAGCTCAAATCAATTTGTTGATGAAGGCGTTTATTTTTACACTGTAAAAGCTGTAACTCTTCAAGGAAAAGAGCTCGTAAAACAAGGTTTCGTTCATGTAGTTGATGAAAAATAAAATCGATAAATGTATTTATTTTTTAAAAGCGATCCTAGGATCGCTTTTTTTTGTCTAGTTTATTCTGAAATACTTTTTTGGTTTAAATAACTTGTATACCTTTATGTCGATACTTCAAACGGATAAACTAAGAAAAATGAAAAATATTGGTGTAAATGGATTTGGAAGAATTGGAAGATATTTCACTCGGTTAAGTCTTACGAGAAGCGATATTAATGTATCAGTAGTAAATGATTTAGCAGACGTTAATGCACTAGCACATTTATTAAAGTATGATAGTGTTCATGGAAAATTAAATTTAGAGTTTCGAATTGAAGGAAACAAAATTGTTTTCGAAAATGGTAAGCAAATAGTATTTATTAAAGAGAAAAATCCTGAATTAATTCCTTGGAGAGAGCATAATATTGATATTGTATTAGAATCAACAGGACTTTTTCTTTCACACGAAGAAGCGAGTAAACATATTAAAGGAGGTGCTAAAAAAGTTATCATTTCAGCCCCAAGTAAAGGGGATGATGTTAAAACAGTTGTTTTAGGTGTTAACGATTATTTGTTAACTAAGGAAGATGTCATAGTTTCTAATGCATCTTGTACAACTAATTCGGCTGCTCCTATGTTGAAGGTTTTATTAGGTTTATGTGAGGTTGAAAATGCATATATTTCTACTGTTCATAGTTATACTTCAGATCAAAGACTTCATGATTCTCCACATTCTGATTTAAGAAGAGCAAGAGCAGCAGCTGTTTCAATTATACCTACAAGTACCGGAGCTGCTAAAGCTCTTACCAAAATATTTCCAGAATTAGAAGGTAAGATGGGAGGAGGCGCATTTCGTGTTCCTGTTCCAGATGGATCGATGACAGATTTAACATTAGTTGTAAAGAATCCTCCAACTGTTCAACAAATAAATGAAGCAATGAAAAAAGCTTCTGAAAATGATTTGAAAGGGATTCTTAGATATACAGAAGATCCAATTGTTTCAATTGATATCGTAGGAGATTCTTCAAGTTGTATTTTTGACGCAGAACTTACAAGTGTAACTGGTAATTTGATAAAAGTTATTGGTTGGTATGATAATGAAGCTGGTTATTCTAATCGCTTATTGGATTTAGCTTTTAAATTGTAAAATTATATCTCTATTCTAAGAGATGATAATATAAAATATATAAAATTGAAAAAATATTTTTTAAAATTTTCACGAATTACACTGTTCTTATTACAAATTTTACTTTTTAATTCAACAGTTTTCTCTCAAAATAATTTTGGGACAATGAATAGCAATTACTCTCCATCTAATATGGTGAAATTGAATCCAGCAAGTATGATTAACGCTAAGACTTATCTGGATATTAATTTAGCTGGCGGAGGGGCATTCATTAATAATAATTTGGTGAACTATTCAAATACTTCCGTAATAGGATTAATTAAAGATAGATCTTTACCTCTTTTTTATTCTAGGATTGTTCAAAATCAAGGTATCCCTATTCAAATTTTCGCTAAAGGATTTGTTTCTGGACCTGTTGGAACATGGAACCAAGGAGATCATGCAATTGGATTAGCATTTAATTATAGAGCCTATGGCAATTTAGAAAATGCTCCTTCGTTTATTGGTAATTTTATTGATCGAGGTATTTCTGGAGATCATATTAGTATTTTAACTAAACCATATTCGGCTAAAAATATTCAAATGGGCCAAATGTCTTTTGCTGAAATTCAAGCAAGTTATGCCTACACTTTCTTGAAAAAAGGAAAAAACTTATTGTCAGTTGGCGTTTCTATTAAAAAGTTTTATTCTGTTCAAGCCAAAGTAGTAAATGTATACGATGCCGATTTCGGGTTTAATATTGATTCTGCAACTGTTGCTAAAAGTCCATCTTCAGATCCAACAACAATTGCTTTACATAGTTTGAATGCTGATTATATGACCGCATCTAGTGGTGATAAGCTTTATTCAAAAAAAGGAGGGATGGGATTTGATATTGGATTTACATATCAAAGAACACTATCTACATGCAATTCCTATTTACCGCATACTGCAAAGTCAAGTTGTAGATATATTCCCTACAAATATAAAATTGGTGTTTCTATTATAGATATTGGGGCAGTTAAATTTGATGCTACGAATGTTAATTTTAAGGGGTTTCATTTTGGAGAAACTACATTACCTAGTTACACTATCGTTTCTAAAAATATGGATAGTGTTTTGACTTCTGAATCTGGTAATTCTGATTTATCTACTGGAAGAGTAGCTATCAAGAACAAAGTGCAATTACCGACTTATTTTTCAGCTCAATTTGATTATAACATATGGGCATCTGCATTGTATATTAATGCTTCTATTATTCAAGGAATTCCCCATTCTATTTCAAAATTTGGTGTTAAACAGGCAAGTTCATTATCAATTACTCCAAGATTTGAAACTAGATTATTTGATATTGCTTTACCTTTTAGTTTATATGAATACAAAGATCCTCAATTAGGGTTAAGTTTGAGATTAGGACCGCTTACTGTTGGTACGGATAAGTTTATTAATTGGTTTTTTAATGTTGGTGGTGCTTATGGAGCAGACATATATGTTTTCCTTAAAGTTCCAATGGTTTATCATCCGAAATGTAAAGAAATGATTTTGAATAAAAGAGGAAAAGGTGGCGATTTTAAATCTAAAATTAATTGTGCTTTTTAAAATCTTTGAATATGTAATTTTTTTAGGATTTCAGATAATTAATAATTTTCTCCGCGGCTCCTGTTTGATTTTTCACAAATTCCTCTGTTTTCACTTTTAGAAGAGTGAGATTATTTTCTATTGTTTCTAATTTCTCTATTAGTATTTCTTTTGAATTTATTGAAAATCCAATTCCTTCGTTAATAAACATTTCAGCTTCTGGAAATCTACTGTGTTTTGGACCAAATATCACGGGGAGTCCAAAAACTCCAGGTTCTAAAATATTATGTAAGCTTCCTGAGAAACCACCTCCAATATATGCATGACTTCCATAATTATAAGCATTAGCTAAAAACCCAATCGTATCTAATATTAGTACTCTTTGGCTTGTAAAAGCTCTGTTTTTTTCTAACTCGGAAAAACGAACATATGGAATATTTAATTTTTGAATTATTTCTTGAATATGATTTTCTGAGATATCGTGAGGAGCAATAATTACTTTCTTAGAAATAGTATTATCGTTAATTAGTGGAATAATTAAATTTTCATCAATTGGCCAAGAACTTCCTATTATAAATACTTTTTCTTCTTTAACGAACAATTTAAGTGTTGAATTTTGTATTAGTTGTTTTTTATTTTCAATTACTCTATCAAAACGAGTATCCCCGGTCACTGTGTAATTATCAAGGCCAATTGATTTAAGTAGATTAGCTGACATTTGATTTTGCACAAAAAAATGATCAAATTGATTTAGTATAGATTTGAAAAAAACATCTTTTTCTTTGAAAAATCTCTGATTCTTCCTGAAAATGGCACTAATTGAATAAAGTTTAGCTCCTGATTTTTTAGCTTCAAAAATATAGTTTGCCCAAAATTCATACTTAACAAAAAATATTTTTTCAGGATTAAAATGCTTTATAAATTTTTTAGCATTTGAAGGGGTGTCAAGCGGTAAATAACAGATGAAATCTGACTTATGTATTCGTTTATTGCAATGTAAGAAACCAGATGGTGAAAAAAATGTAGTTACAATAAAGACATCTGGATTTTTTTCTTTTAATGTATTTAATACAGGAAGAGCTTGGTCAAATTCACCAAGTGAGGCGCAGTGAAACCAATAAACTTGTTGATTTGAAATTATTGGTAAGGTAGAAAATATATTTTTTCTACCAACTAACCAAAGTTTGGCTTTTGAATTAAAAGGTGAAGCAATTTTGATTGCTAAACCATAAAAAAGAATCCCAATATTATATAATAAATGCATTAATCGATATAAAATTCTTTTGGTTTTCTTACGTAGAAAGGTATGAACCATCCTAATTTAAAACCAACTTGTACGTCTAACATTGTTTTTTTTGATACAGGGATATCAGGCTGTCCAAAAAAGACTGTCCTCATATTTTTAGTGAATCCCTGTTGGGCATAGAAACCACCATAAAAATTTATTAAACCTTGGTTAGCCATAAAAGCATATCCTATGAATTCGTGAAAATTAGGCCCCATTGAAAGTTGATCGTAACCTTTACGGTAATTTAATTCAAGTGAAGGTATAACTTGATCTTGCGTGTCTATTCTGTATTTATGTGCTAATATTCCAAATCCGCCATGTATAAAAATTCCTGAATTTAAATTTGGACTTAAAATAGGGAATACTTTTCCTAATGCAATATTAGCATTAAAACCTCTCGATGTAACGACAACTTTACCAACATCACCGTTTATATCTGTGACATTTCCTTTTGAATCTAAAAGACTATGAAACATATTATTTAGATGAACTTGGTTTCCAAAAATATAATTTGCATCAAACCCATAAAACCAATTTTTAGCTGTCTTATACCCAGCCATAACGCCTAGATGGTTTAAGTAGCCAAATTTTAATGCTAAATCATTATGAGGCCAGTTTCCGCCGTAATTAACTGCAATCCAAGGCGTCCCGATAATCGAATCTTTTACATTTCTCTGAGAGTAAGTGTAAAATGTAATTATAATCGTAGAAAATGTTAAAAAAATAATTTTTTTCATCTTTTCAAAAATAATATCTTATTAGTTAAATTATACTAAAACTGTGTTAAAAGTAGTGATTATTGAGGGATATGATGAATTAAGTTATATAATAAATTGTGGATAAATCCTTAATTTACCTAATCAAACAGTCGTTAAATAGGTGTATCTTTGTTATTATTAAAAGATTTATATGTTAACGATTGATCCAAAAACACTTCCGATCCAAAAACTTCATCAGTATCTTTTAGGTGCTATTGGCCCTAGACCCATTGCTTTTGCCTCTACGATTGATGAAAATGGAAATACTAATTTAGCACCATTTAGTTTTTTTAATGTTTTTAGTGCGAATCCTCCGATAATGATTTTTTCACCAGCTAGAAGTGGAAGAACAAATGAAACAAAGGATACCTATAAAAATGTTAAAGTTAATCCTGAAGTTGTAATTAATGTAGTTAATTATGATATAGTTCATCAGATGAGTTTAGCGAGTTCTCCTTATGCTCCGGGAGTGAGTGAATTCGAAAAAGCTGGATTTACTGCTTTAAAGTCAGATTTAATTCGTCCTATGCGTGTTGCAGAATCGCCTGTACAATTTGAATGTATTGTAAATGAGGTTGTAGAGCTCGGAACAGAAGGTGGAGCAGGTAATTTAATTATTTGTGAAGTCGTTAAAATTCATATTAGTGAATCTGTGTTAGATGAAAATGGTATGATTGATCAGCATAAAATAGATTTAGTTTCACGTATGGGGGGAAATTGGTATTGTAGAGCAGACGAGAATTCAATGTTTGAAATTACAAAACCTATAACAACTTGTGGAATTGGGTTTGATGCTTTACCTTTGGATTTAAGAAATAGCAAAATATTGACGGGTAATGATTTAGGTCATTTAGCAGGAATTGAAGAACTTCCTAATGAAACAGATGTTAATGAATATAAATTAATGCAATTAAGTGAATTATTTATAACTTTAGAAGAGGAACCTTCAAAATTAGAAAATGAATTACATATGAGGGCAAAAGAATTATTAAAAGAAAATAAATTGGATGAAGCTTGGTTAACCTTGCTTTCGTTTAATAATTAATAAAAATAACACAACAAAAATTAAAAATCAATAGTATGTTTAAATTAAGTGGAATTGTAAAAGTTGTAAACCCAACGGTTCAAGTAAGTGAAAAATTTGCAAAAAGAGAATTTGTAGTTACAGATGCTTCAAGCATGTATCCTCAAGATATTATGTTTCAATCTACACAAGATAAATGCTCTTTATTAGATAATATTCAAGTAAATGAACAGGTTGAAGTTTCTTTTAATCTTCGTGGTCGTGAATGGACAAGCCCTCAAGGTGAAGTTAAATATTTCAACACTTTAGAAGCATGGAGAATTGATAAAGTTGGAGCGAATGGAAATACTGGTGGAATGCCTCAAGGTGGACCAGCAGCAATGAGTTTAGATTCAGCTTCTTCTGTTACAGCTACTCAAGCAAATGTTGAAAGTGCTGACGATGATTTACCATTCTAATTAGACTTTTTTTTCTTTGAAGGTCACCATTTATTGGTGGCCTTTTTTATTTGATGACTATTTCTCTTTCTTTCCAAATAGCTTTTTTATTCCCTAACATAATCAATAGAGTAACTAAATAGATAGGTTGAATTATTGAAAATAAAGGTAATAGAACCCACGTATTGATTCTGTTAATTTTTATATGGTAAGGTAAATATGTTAGCATGTCAATTGTTGTTTTCAATGAAAAGCAAATTATAAATATTAGATACTCACTTCTGAAAAGTAAGAATATAAACAATATTAGAAACATTAAGTTAAAAGTTAAAGATATAATTGCTAGTGAATTACTTAGACTATCTTTTACTTTCCCGCTTTTACCAATCCATCTTAACCTTTGTTGTAGGAATTCTTGAAAAGTTTCAGGGCTTTTAGTTGAAACTGCTAATTTTTTATCTGTTATTAATTCAATGGATTTATTATTTAATCTAAAATCCCTAAGTAAAAATATGTCATCTCCCGATGATATATGAGCGTGGGATGAATTTTTTGATGTTTCAATATACGTTTTTTGTTTAAAAAGTAAGTTTGCACCGCTAGCTAAAAAAGGTCTTCTCCATCCATTTACGCTTGCGTTTATAGCATTAGCTATTGTAAAGTCCGATTCAAAATATTTTTCTTTAAAATTACACCCTTTCATAATTACTGGAAGAACATATAGATCATTTGTAGGGAGAGTTTTAATAAAATTAAAGTAGTTTAAATCTACTTCGATATCTGCATCCCAAGTTAAATTATACTCACATTTTTCTTGCAAAACACCAAATTGTATAGCTGCTTTTTTTCCTTTTAATTCGCGCGGAAGATTTATAATTTCAAACGAAATATTTTTATTTAATAGATTGATTTTTGCAATTGAATTATCAGATGAATGATCGTTGATAAAAAGAATTTTTTTTGGAAGAATCTCTAAATTATTGATACATTCAATAAGATTAGATATTCTTTGTTCTTCATTTCTAAATGGAATAATAACAACAAGTTCTTTTATG
>CALPSU020000094.1 GCA_943326315.2 Chryseobacterium gleum | reverse complement strand
TAATTTATGAGCTTCTACATCCGTATGATAACGTGCAGCTTGAGGGCAATAACCACAATCTTCAGAACAACCACCTGTTTTAATACTCAATAAAGAAGACATTTGAACTTCTCTAGGATTATGAAATTGGCGATGAATCGTAGCCGCCTCAAAAACCAATTCCAATAAAGGTTTATTATATAATTCTAATAATGACTCTTTTGTATTATAAGCTGGATTTACTTTCATTCTATTTTTATTTGGGGACAAAGATAACTTATTGATTTGGAAAAATAAAATTGAATTTACTTATTCAATAAACAAACTGCATACGCTTTGATTGCTTTTCCTTCTCCAAATGAATCAACCTTTTCGTGCGTCGTTGCTTTTAAAGAGACAGCGTCTAACTCTACTCCTAAAATTTGAGATAAAATCTCTTGCATTTCAGGAATATGAGGGTTTAATTTCGGGGCTTCTAAAATTACGGTACAATCTATATTCACAACATAATAACCTTTATCATGAATTAATTTCATAACATCTTTTAATAAGATCTTACTATCAATACCTTTAAATTTTGGATCTGTATCAGAAAAATGAAAACCTATATCTCTTAAATTTGCAGCTCCTAATAATGCATCACAGATAGCATGAATTAGTACATCTGCATCCGAGTGACCAACTGCTCCAAATTCTGAAGGAATTTGTTTACCGCCTATAAATAGTAAATGCCCATCCGCTAAACGGTGGACATCAACTCCAAAACCAATTCTAATATTCATAATTATTGCTCAGATTTACGATTATCTTTAATTATATATCGTATTGAAAATCTAATTGTGTTTGCTAATGGACTACTTTTTCCACTTACAGAAACTAAATAAGATAAATCTATTCCTAAATTTTGATATTTAAATCCTACACCAAAATTGACATATTTACGATTTCCCTTATTTTTACTCTCATGAAAATATCCAGTTCTTAATGCAAATACATCATTATACCAGTATTCTAAACCTGTTGCAATGTTTATTTCAGATAATTCTTCTTTCAATCTTGAATTTTTCACAATTTGATACGTTCCATCTGAATTCTGTAATAATTTACCTGAATTATCTTTTGCTAATACCCCAGGAGCGTCAGAAAAAGATTGAAGCATCCCAGCAATTACTCCAACATCATTGTTTTTACCTGAAGCGATTGTTCCCCCACTATTGGTAATATCTCCATCTTTTACATATATAGGTGGAGTAGGAACTAATAGTTTTTGTAACTCAAAAGCAACTAAAACATTATTATATTTATCCAAATTAGCCTTATACGAAGTAGCAAGTTTTAACCCCATTGGTATAAAATCTCTTTTTGAATTTTCAGAATATGAAATTTTATTACCAACATTATTAATAGTTGTAGCAAAAGTAAATGCACCATTGGTATTTCCTATTTTTGCCTCTTCGTTATAATACGTAAAAGATAAATCAGCTGCTCCAACGACACCAGCTTTCGTATTTGCGCCTCCAGTAACTAAACCGCCTGTTAAATTAGAATAGGCGTATTTTCCATTCAAACCAACACTCAATCTATTACTCAATTTAAATGCATACGCACCAGTAATTTCATATTCTGAAGGCTTATCATTTCGAATTACACTTCCATTATTATCTGTAAATGTTATTTCACCTAGACTAAAATAACGCAAAGCTCCACCAATAGTATGTCTATCGTTTAATCTAGTATATCCTGACAAATAACCTAGCCAAATATCGTTTGTCAATTGACGCAACCAGGGCGTATACGAAAAACCTAATTCCGATTTGTTTTTTGAAAAACTCATCATTGAGGTGTTCCAATATACAGATGCAGAAGTTGGAGTTAATGCTGTTCCTGCTTCCCCCATTCCTCCTGCTCTTGAATCCGGAGTTATGGATAAAAAAGGTAACGCTGTAGTTATTGTGTTCATCTGCAAATCAGTTGCATTTGCTCCTGGTTTTTGAGATAAGGATAAATTCGAGATTGATAAAATTAAAAATAAACCTGCAAACTCTTTTTTCATATAACTGTTTTATTTTTTAAACTAAATATTTTCAAAACATTTTAAACTTCTTGAAATATCTAATATTTATGATAACAAATATACGTAAATCAATAACTTTTATTGTTCTACTATTTTAATATTACTAATTTTTCAGTTTTTTCAGCTATTTTACCACTTGGAGATTTCACTTTTACGCGATAAATATAAACTCCTTTTGCCAATTGATCTCCAAATTCATCTAAGCCATTCCATTGAATACCAGCTGTTCTAAATCCATTTGTTAAAACAGATTGATTTAGTGTTTTTACAATTCTTCCTGAAATCGTAAAAATTTGAATTTGAGTTTCTAATTCACGACAAACTTGATTATGCTCAAAGTAAAATTCTGTTTTAGTAGTAAATGGATTAGGGTAATTTAATACGTGATCTAATGCTAATTCTTCTTTTCCTTGAACAAAGAACTCGAGATGAGATTCAGAGGAATTATTATTTACATCCCAAACTTTCAAAGAAAGAGTATGTCTACCTATATCTAATTTTGAAAAATTATATTGAATAGTACCTGATTGGTATGAATCCAAATCAGAAGTGTAGTAATCATTTAAAACAATTGGTTTTGCTGTGTTTCCATCCAAAATTGCTAAAACGTCATGACCTACACCATTTCCTACAGTATTAATACCATTTTCATCCATTAACTTCGCAATTAATATTGGAGTTTCATCCGTCACACCTGAACTTACAAAGTTTTTATTATTCAAATACATAGTTATTTCAGGACCTGTATTATCGTGAATGCCATTTGGATCAACTCCACCAATAATTAATCTCGTATCTTGTCCAGCAGCATCGTAAGTTCCATTTTCAGCATAATAACTAAGCTTTCCTTTTCCATAAGAATAGTTAATATCCTTTGGGACAATAAAAGAAAATGTGAATTGACCATTTTTCACAGTAGCTTTACCTTTATATAAAGCATTTTTTTGAAGTTCAAATGGAATAATCGGAGAACTAGCATCCTGACCTAAAGTAGATTGTATTTTAGATTTATCATAAATCGTAGGAGAAATAACACCTTCAAAATCAGAAATTAAATTGGATGAATAATCTTCCACATGTCCTTTAATTGTAATTTTACTTAAAGCACGTATTGTATCTATCTGAATTGAAGGACTAATTGAATTAACGCTATCCGTAACTATTTTCATGTAAGGTAATGCAAGTTTTAAAGCAGGATCTCCTATCAATGTAAAACTTCTTTTATTATCCGATGCGCCTGATGCATTTTTTGTTAACCTAATAATTTCTCCAAAAGATAAAGGTTTATTGTTCGCATCCCGTGAAAACACATTTTCATAAAATTTAGCACCAGCAATTGTATTTACACCAAAAAATACGGATCTAGTAGTCGTCATTAATGCAATAGCCGCTCCGTTTGGATTAAGAGAAGCCCATTCACCTGCTGAAACTCTTGAAGGATCATCATATTTAGTGAATTCACAGGTTGCAGTTACCATTAAATGTAATTTATTAATATTGTTCCAACTTTGAATTTGTGGAATTGTAATAACTCTTTCTTCTGCTACCCCAGTCTCGCCGCCATGCCCAACGTAATTAACTACTAATGCTCCCCTATCAACTCGATCCGTAATTGCCTCATAAACTTCAGGAAATCTTTGGCCTCCAGCATTGGAAACTTGAGCATAAGCATCTAAATAAAGTTTATCACAATTCATTTCCGGATTATGTGCTTTCACATAAATTGAATTTGGCTCAGAATCTTGGTTTACAAAATATCCATTTTCTTCATCATCAGCAATAATCACATATTTATTTCTCCAATCTCCGAAAGTGCTATTATTTACTGTACCTCCACAACAATTAGTTGTATTATCAGAAAATAAATTAGAACCATTTTTTAAATAATGTTCTATTTTATCAACTTGTTGCTTTGCTATCGTCACATCTGAAATCAATAATCTACCTACCCCAATATCTAACAAATCAGTTGAATTCATCGACTCAGAAGGGTCAAAAAAACCAAAATAATCATCCGAAACTAATGCAGAAATTTCATCTTCAGAATTCAATACTTGATAGGTTAAAACATAATTATTATTGTTTGCAATTCTATTTTTAGGATCATAAGTCCCGTCTCCAAATAATAATAAATATTTAGGGGCAGTAATTGGATTTGAAATTGATCTATCGTAAAACATTTTTGCAAAACTTCTAATTGCAGTAGGATCTAACATGCCTGAACTATATTCATTAAAAACTTGATCCGTCGTTACAACATGTACACTTAGACCAGTTCCTCTATGTAAATCTGCTAATCTATTTGCCTGATCAATGAAAATTGGATTAGTAACAATTAAATAATCAGCTTGCGTTAAAGCATGTAAATTTTGATTTTCTATCGGGCCAACTTTTACAGGAACATTAAAAGTTATATTATCAAAAGCTACAAATTCTCTTAGAGTATCTAATTGAACTTGAAAATTATAAGTATTCCCCGATAAAACACCATCTATATGTTTAGGGATATGCCTGTCAGTTACATCCCAAACGACAAGTGAATTTGGTGAATTTAAAATTGAAAAACCACCAACCTTATTTATACCTACAGAAGATAAATCTCGAAAATTAAATTGAGAATTTATAAAAGTTAAATTTCTTCTAGCATTTAACAAAATCTGATCTAAATAAATTTTTAAACTTGGAGAATTACGTGTGACGCTAATTTCTAAAGGGATAGAACTACTAGGATTTAACAACTGCATAGAGGTTTCTGATCTTCCAAAATTACCTACAGGCAAAGGTAGAGAAATCATATTTACACCATTTACATTATAGGATTGACTTGTGCCTGAAACACTGGACGCATTGGAAGCCATCGAAACTTTAAAATTCACAATAGAAGAAGAAACGATATCTGGAACATTAAAATTAAAAACTTGACTTAAATTTGTATCAAAAAGTTCACCATACCATCTTTGACCTCCACTAACTAAGGAAACAAGATCTGATTCATGTGAATCAAAATAAGAATAAGAGCTAATTGAATGAGTAATCGGAAGAGGACTTGAATTAATCGTTTCAATCCTAAGTGGTGAAGAATTTGAATTTATATTGATGAAGTAATACGAATTGTCAGAGTAAATGTTATTATCTTGATAAAATCCTCCAGCATCACTTTTGTGCCATCTATTTGGACCCCAAGCATAAAATAAAATGAAATCACCATCATTAAAAACACCATCGGACTCACCAGAAATAAAAATAGCATTCTTTGCTAAATCATCCGTTCTAAAAACAGAATTTAATTCAGGTAATCTTCCTTCACCATTTCCATAAATATTTATTGAAGCTGGATTTAAACCATCCAAATTAATTCCACAACTTTCTAAAAAAGCTTTATCAATTTTACAAACACCATCGGACTTAATAGCAATTTTATACCATATCCCGTTTGCTAAGCAAGAAGAATTTACAAGAGATTTTTCATTCTTTATTAAGGATGTTATAGGTTCTATATTAAAATTAAGTGAAACTACTCTTTTGATAACATTGTTTTCAAGAATAAAAGGAAAAAGATTGGTTACAATAAACGTTTCAGATCCAGATTTAGTGATTTTATATTCTATTAATAACTTATCAGGTACTTTAATATTTTGTCTTGATAAATATTTAATATCTTCAACTAAAGCTTCAGAAGTTTGAAAATGTATTAATGATATTTTAGACTGAATTGAAAATTTGGTTTTTTGAATATGATAAAAATTTGGTTTATTTTTATCTAAACTTTGATCTGTAATTGAAGGTACTAAAAAAGTTTCCCCATTATAAATAACAACTTTAGAGTTTTCCCATGGAATAGTAACTTGCAATCCGTCTTGAGCAAGTAAATTACAAGTAAAAAAGATAAAATAAGCCAATAAAAAGAAATAAAACTTAAACAGTTTAATCATAAATTTTAACATTTTCAGACTACAAATATCAACATCATTTGAAATGAATTAGTAAAAAAACGAAAATAATCTTTGATTATTATAAACGAATTACAATATTTGTAAATTATTACAAAACTATTTGTCAGATTTGTCCTAGAATTCTTTCATTTCGTATAACGCTTTTTAATGAAAAAATTATTTATTGTATCATTTATAATATTAGCTACACAATCTGTGTTTGCTCAGGACCCAACATTTACTCAATTTTATGCTAATCCTATGTATTTGAACCCAGCATTTGCTGGAAGTCATGGTTGCCCAAGATTTTCATTAAACTATAGAAATGAATGGCCAAACCTATCTGGAAACTACACAACATATAGCGCATCATATGACCAACATCTTAAAAATATTTCAGGTGGAATTGGAGTTTTAGCAACACATGATGAACAAGGGCAAGGAACAATAAAAACTACTATGTTAGGATTGATATATTCTTATCAATTAAAAATTACTAGAAAATTTTCATTCCGATTTGGGGCTCAAGCATCCTATTATCAAAAATCACTTGATTGGAGCAAATTAACATTTGGAGACATGATTGATCCTAGAAAAGGATTTATATATGAATCCGGAGATCAACAAAGAGGAGGTTCGACTGGATATTTTGACGCATCTGCAGGATTATTAGGGTATTCAAAAAATTTATACTTCGGAGTTACAGCACATCACTTAAATAGACCCGATGAATCTTTGATTAAAGGAAAATCTTATACCCCTATTAGATATACAGTTCACATTGGATCTGAAATAAAAATTGGAAACAAATCAAAGTATAATAATCATACTTCAATTATGCCTAATATTATTTACCAATATCAAAATGGTTTTCAAGAAATTAATATTGGTACTTACATAAAATATAGTAATTTCACATTTGGAACATGGTTCAGAAATAAAGATGCATTTATTTTGTCCTTAGGAATTAATACAGGTACTTTTAAAATTGGTTACAGTTATGACATTACTGTTTCAAAGTTAAACAATGGAACATCAGGTGGTTCACATGAGGTTTCTTTAGGATTAAGTTTAAATTGTAAATCAAAACCAGTAACCTTTAGAACAATATCATGTCCATCTTTTTAAAAAAAAATGTAACTTTTATTGTAACTTACGTTAATATAGTAAATTTGCCAATTGAAAATAAAAAATAAAAACACAAAAAATATGAAGAATATAAAACTTTTTTCAGGGATTATTGGCTGTTTGTTGTTGCTAAACTCTTGTTACACAGAGTTTTCCGATACAACTGGAACAGCTTATAATGATCCTCAAACGGGTGGTTTTCAAAAAATGCCGTTTGTAGATCAAGAAACTGGACCAGGTCTAGTACTAGTTGAAGGTGGAACTTTCACAATGGGAAGAGCGGAACAAGATGTAATGTATGATTGGAATAATCGTGCAGCACGTGTTACAGTATCTTCATTTTATGTGGATCAAACTGAAATTACAAATTTTCATTGGTGTGAATATATGTATTGGATTTCTCGTGCTTTCGAGACATATCCTGTAGTTGGTAAAAACGTTTTACCTGATACAAATTGTTGGAGATCTCCATTAGGTTTTTCAGAAAAATATGTTGAGTATTATTTACGTCACCCATCTTACCGTGATTATCCTGTGGTTGGTGTATCTTGGTTGCAAGCTTCTGATTATTGTAAATGGAGAACAGATAGGGTAAATGAATACATTTTAATTCGTGAAGGTGTTTTAGATTATAATATTGAACAAAGAGATGAAAATACATTCAATACTGAAGCTTACCTTGCAGGACAGTACAGTGAGAAAGTTCTTAATAATATTCAAGATTTAAATCCAAATAATAGACAAGGAAAAAAATTAGGAACAAGAATAGTAAGACAAGAAGATGGTATTCTTTTACCTCGTTATAGACTTCCAACTGAAGCTGAATGGGAATTTGCAGCTTATGGTCTAATTGGAAACTTAGGTGCAGGACAAGAAAATATTAATGAAAGAAGAATTTATCCATGGGATGGCCATTGGGTTAGAAATGACGAGCAAGAATTTCAAGGTGCAATAAGAGCTAACTTTGTAAGAGGTAGAGGAGATTATATGGGAGTTGCTGGACATTTAAATGACGGTGCAGATATAACAGCAAATGTGGAGTCTTATTGGCCAAATGATTATGGCTTATATCATATGGCTGGAAATGTTTCTGAATGGGTATTAGATGTATACCGACCTCTATCTTCAGAAGACTTTGATGAATTTAGACCTTTTAGAGGAAATGTTTTTAAAACTAAATTATTAAATAACGCTGGAAGTTCTGAAATGAAGGCTGCAAATGTAACTTTTGATGTTCATGGAATGAAAGAATATTTAAATGAGTTTGAAAGAGTTCGTTTCCAACGTGTATCTGCTGCTAAACATGATCCAAATGATACAGTAATTCCATTAGGTGTATCAAAAGGTGTTGGCTCAAGAAATCAATCTAAAACGGGGTATGCACCAGATCCTTTCTACGTTTCACATGGTAACGTAAAAGATTCAATTGAGTTAAAATTATTAGCTGAAATAAACGCAGTAATTGACAAAGCAATATTTGATAAAAATAACAAACATGATAATGAAGCAACTGCGAGAATTCAAGATGAATTATTTGACGGTATATTTGTTGATAGATTAAGAACTGGTCCAAATGGAGATGAATATGCATT
>CALPSU020000093.1 GCA_943326315.2 Chryseobacterium gleum | reverse complement strand
TTCGATGAATGTTGGAGTAGCTGCTGGAATTGTTTTGTACGAGAAAACACGCCAAGAATTGTATGGCTAGACTATTTCAAAGCACTTTTTTCAAGAATCACGCAACTTTTATTTGGGTGATTTTTATTGGAATCCTTTTACGTGTTTTGTTTATTGAATTTCAAGGTCTTTCAAACGATGAATTGAGCGCCTGGTATAGAAGTCGCTATGTTGATTGGAACTCCTTTTGGTACTTTAGTGTAAAATCGGGTGATATGCATCCGGTTTTCTACCAAGCATTTCTCCATTTCTGGACTCAACTTTTTGGTGATTCTGAATGGGCGCTTCGTTCAACTGGGATCTTTTTCTACCTCCTAAATTCAATACTTATTTATAAAATCTGTATTCGATTTTTCTCTAAGAATTCAGCATTAGCTTTATTAACAATTTACTCCAGCCTCGTTTTTACTGTTATTAATACAACTTTAGCTAGACCCTATAATTCTGGAACATTCTTCATACTGCTTACTTTTTGGTCAATTTTAGAAATTAATCGAACAGATAAAAAAGTATCAGGCTGGCATTTAGGACTAATTTCAGGTTTAATAGGAGCTATGACTTCACATTATTTCGCCTTTTTAACTGTTGGAATTATTTCTGGTTTGAGCCTTTTTTACCTTTCTAAAGATAAATTTAAAGACCTATTTATTTGTGGAGGATTATCAATTCTTTTATTTTTACCCCATTGGTCTGTTACCCAACATCAACTAAATCAAGGTGGTTTAGGATGGCTTGCTGCCCCAAAGTGGAATTGGTTAGTTGATTTTTTTTATCAGTTTTTCAATTATTCTTGGATTAATTTAGTTCTAATCGTAGGAAGCATTCTCTTTTATAATTTCAAGTCTAAATCGAAAGAAATTACGAAAGAAGAAAGATTTTCGCTTTCTATATTTTTAACCACATACTTCTTTGCTCACATTATTAGTTTATGTTACACTCCTATTCTTAGAGAATTGGTAATGCTTTATTTACTTCCATTTTTATTTCTTTTTTTGTTTCGAAAAATCGATTTAATTAAACAAAAAAAACTCCAAATTGTATTTCTATTATTCCCGATTATAATTGGTACTTAAAGCATAATTAGAGATGGGTTGTTGAAACCTACTAATTTTGGTGTTTTTAGAGAAATTGGTCAAAAAGTGAATCATTGGGAGAAGAAAATTGACTTTAACGATTGTACATTTGCATCAAATTATAACAATGTTGGTTATTTAAATTACTATTTAAATAACCCCCTAAAGGAATCAATTACCGATTGGAATAAACCAGATGTTATATACAAACTTGCGGATAGAGCTAAAAAATCAAAAACGAATTTCTTTCAATATTCTTGGAGTAATAACTACCATATACCAATGTTTTATGAAGTTATTCTTAACTATTTCCCTTACACAAAGGATCAAGAAAGTTATTTTGGAAGTTCCTATCGATTGTATTCTAAAAAAGGAAAACGAAATATTACACCCCAAATGGGAATTTTACCTAAAACAATTTCATTAAAATCGTCTGCTGAATTTTTTGGGGAATTGAAAATTGAAATGAAAAATGTTACCTCCAAAATTAAACCAAATCATTATCTACTTTTGAAAACAGTAGGTAAAATAACAACCCCATCCCCACTTTATTATGTAGCAACCCTCGAACGAAATGGAGAAATGATTAAAAATGGAAAAGACCCTCTATTCTACCAGGCGTACGATCAATCTAAACTATCTGAAATAGGAATAAATACAAAGTTTACATTAGCTTTTGATTTACCTAAAGAAGCTTTGCCAAATGATGTTTTAAAAATATATTTATGGAATCCTGAGAAAAAAGAAGTAGAAATTGGGGAAACAAAACTATATTTTATAAAAGATTAACTCCCCTAGTTAAATATCAAAAGAATAATACAATAAAGAGGATTGAAATCAAACAATAAATCACTACTTTTCATAAAATTTTAATTCTTATAAATTAATGGGAAATTACTTGCATATCATATTTAGTACAGCTAGTGTTTATTTTTTTATTATAGTTGCTTTAAGAATTTTAGGTAAAACTGAACTTGCTCAATTATCGGTTACAGATTTAATATTTGTACTACTTATAAGTAACGCTGTTCAAAATGCAATGGTTGGCGCGGACACTTCATTAACCGGTGGATTAATAGCTGCAAGTTCACTATTTGTAATAAACTTCATTCTTAAAAGGCTCAAATATAAATTTCCAATCTTTAAGAATTTAATTGAAGGTCAGCCTGTACTTTTGGTTTATAACGGAAAAATGATTGTAGAAAATTGTAAAAAAAATGAAATTACAGAAGAAGAATTACTTCAAGCAATTAGAGAACATGGTAGTCATTCTATAAGAGAAATTGATAGTTTGATTTTAGAATCGGATGGTAATATTAGTGTTGTTTCAAATGAATACAAACACCATAGTTTTAGAAGGATTAAGAAAAGAAAAATCTCGTAGATGAAAAATATAATATTCTTTATACTCATTTGTATGTCGACAACAGTATGTTTTAGTAAGAATATAAAACGAATCGGTTTAGTTCACCCATCCGTAAAAAATCTAGAAAAACTGTCTTATTTAATCGATCACAAAATCATTGATTCAGTCGAGCTTGAAATTGTTGGAATTTTCCATATTACTCAAAAAACAGAACTAGATTTAGCAAAAAAATACTTAAAGAAACATTCTTTCAGAAAGTTTTCATTTAAATTGATTGAAAATAACATTCCTTTAGATAGCTTATTTACTAAAAATAAAGCGTCAGCTGAATTTACTGAAATCTTCAAAAGTACAGATGGTATGATCTTCTTCGGTGGGCCAGATATTCCACCAGCTACTTATGGAGAAAAAGCATTTATTACGTGTGATATATATTCAAACGAACGAACTTGGGAACTTTCATTCATACACCATTTGATTGGGGGTATTCAAAATGAAAAAACAACTCCCCTACTAAATCAACGACCTGATTATTTAATTTTTGGAATTTGTTTAGGAATGCAAGAAATGAATGTTGCATCTGGAGGAACAATGTATCAAGATATTCCATTTCAAATTTACGATAAGAAAAGTTTTGAGGAAATTCTTGAAATGCCAATTGAACAGCAACATAAAAACTATTTAGAAAAGTTAGATTCTAAATACAAAGATAAAACATACGGAACGTTTCATTCTATACTTATCCCCACTAAAAGTTTTTTATCATTTGATTCGACAATCATTCATCCAAATATTGCATGTATACATCACCAATGTATTAAATTATTAGGTGAACACTTCATAGTTTCTGCTACATCATCAGATACTAAAATAATTGAAGCAATTGAAAATGTAAAATTTAAGAATGTTTACGGCGTCCAATTTCATCCTGAAATTTCCAATCTGTTTGATGAAGATTTTAAATATCCTATTTCTAAAAATGATACTTACCAACTGGATGATACAAGTAGAAAATTTCATCACTTAATCTGGAAAGATTTTAGTAACCGGTTAAAATTACAAACTAATAATAGTAATTAAAATGAGTTATTAATTCTTTAAAAGTTTAAAAACCAAATCACGCAAAAACAAAAAAGTATTATTCTCTCCTTCAGAATTTTCTATATCAGTCAATTTGGGTAAAAAACTACTGAAAAATTGATGTGTGTGAGAGGTCTCTATTAAAGTGCTACTCAACGAACGAGGGTGTTTATAAGTTGGATCATAATCACTTATAATACTTGCAATTTTTGAGCATAAATCTTTAAAAGGTTTGAACACTTCATCTTTATTAATTTCTTTTACATCCTTCACTAAATAAGCCTTACTACTCTCAGAGATTACAATTTGATTTAAGAACTTTTTATTGTATTCAAATTGACCAGAACCCTCAGATAAATCATTAGATAATAATTCAACTACAGTTTCTAACATCTTTTTAGAATCAGTCACATTTTGAAGTTTAAATACAACCAAAAACTCCATATAACACCAATACCAATTCAATATATACAATAATAATCGGTGTTTATTTTCAAAATAGCGATAAACAGATGCTTCGGTTGTTTTGATTTCAATTGCTAATTTCTTGAATGTAAATTGTTCAAATCCTAATTCATAAATTAAGTCAATAGAACTTTTAACAATTAATTTACCCAAATCACTGCTTTCAGGATCACGTATAAATAATTTGTCATTTACTTTAAAAGAAACTTGAAAATCCATTATTCTATTTTTTTTCAAAATTACATTATATTTTCAAACATAATAGTAAATGTTAAATATTAATTAACAAAATAATTATTCATAATAGTATTACTATTATATTGAAAAGTGTTTTATATTTGTAAAAGATAAAAATGAGAACTATGAAAACGAACCCACTTTTACGATTGTTTAATTTAATCCTTTTAGATAAAAAAGAAATAACATCCATTTATTTCTTTGCTATTTTAAATGGTCTTGTTCAGTTAAGTTTGCCTTTGGGAGTTCAAGCAATCATTAGTTTTGTTATTGGCGCATCAATGGTGACATCAATTTACATCTTAATAACTATTGTAGTAATTGGCGTTTGGATTGTTGGTATACTTCAAGTAAACCAAATGAAAATCATCGAACGTATTCAACAAAAAATATTCTTACGAAATGTTATAGAGTTCGCTGAAATCATACCAAAAATTGATTTGAAAAAATCAAACAATTATTATTTACCGGAAAAAGTAAACCGCTTTTTTGATACAATCAGCATCCAAAAAGGAGTTTCAAAATTATTATTAGATATTCCAATAGCAAGTATTCAAGTCATTTTTGGTATCTTACTTTTATCTTTTTATCACCCCATTTTCATTGTTTTTGGACTATTACTTTTATCTACTCTTTTATTAATCTTAAAATTAACAAGTAAAAAAGGATGGACTACAAGTTTAGAAGAAAGTAAAAATAAATACGCTGTCGTTGGATGGTTTGGAGAAATTGCAAGAGTTATAAAAACATTCAAATTTAGACAATCATCTAATTTAAACATTCAAAAAACAGATGATATAACCGTAAAATATCTTCGTGCTAGAACTTCTCATTTTCAAGTTTTATTGTTTCAATACAGAGCGTTGATTCTTTTTAAAGTATTGATTACGGCAACAATGTTGATTGTCGGTACTTACCTTTTATTGAATCAAATACTAAATATTGGTGAATTTATAGCGGCTGAAATTGTTATTCTATCCATTATTTCTGCTATTGAAAAATTAATTGGCAGTTTAGATAGTATTTATGATATAATCACGGGCCTTGAAAAATTAGCAACTTTAACTGAAAGTGTCGTTGAAAAAAATGGTACAATTCCTTATCAATCGAATAAAAATGGTATTTCTATCGAATTAAAAAACGGAGAAATTTCATATGATTCAACATTCTTACTACTTCAAAATTTAAATTTTAAAATCCCATCAAATACGTTAATCGCAATCACCGGTGAAGAAGGTGTAGGCAAAACCTCTTTACTGAATTTCTTAAGTGGAATTTATCAATTTGATAAAGGTGGATTACTAATCAATGATGTTCCTTTTCAAAATTACGAATTGGAAACTATCCGAAATAGAATGGGACTTTTCTTAAATCAACAAGAAATTTTCGAAGGAACAGTATTACAAAACATTTCAGTTGGACGTTTAGATATTACGGTTGAAAAAATAAATAAAATTGCGAATGAGTGTGGATTTCAAGGATTTATTAATTCATTTCAAAATGGTTTTGAAACAGAGTTAGATCCAGCAGGTAAAAAATTAGCTAATTCCAGTGTGAATAAAATTGTCTTATTACGGGCACTCGTGAACGAACCAGATATTCTATTTCTAGAAGAACCTTGGTTGGCTTTTAATGAAAAAACAAAAAAATTATTAATGGACTATCTTCAAAAAATTCGAATGAATACCACCATTTTCATCGTGTCGAATGATTCGAATTTTGTTTCAAAATGTGACTATAAAATTCAACTAGAAAATCAAACTGGTTCATTTATAAAAATTTAAAAAATGGAAAAGTATCAATCGAAATACAATTTAAAATCGGTAGAAAAAATCTATCGAATTGATAAAGAAAGTAAAATCAAATACTGGTTTTTCGGATTTATTCTCCTCCTAATTATAGGACTTCTACTTCCATGGACACAAAATATTAAATCAAAAGGAACAATTACTTCTTTATATCAAGAGCAGCGTCCTCAAGAAATTAATTCGCCGATTCCGGGTAAAATTGTTAAATGGTGGATTAAAGAAGGGGATTTTGTAAAAAAGGGTGACACTATACTTCAACTTTCTGAAATAAAAGGAGATTATCTAGATCCTTTATTAGTGAATCGTGCGCAAAAACAGGTAGATGCTAAAAAAGGAAGTATCGAATTTTACAAGGAAAAAATTAAATCCGCAACATCTCAAATAGAAGCGTTAAAAATTGGAAAGCGCTTAAAAACGGAACAAATAGGCAACAAATTAGAGCAATTAAATAACAAATTAACAGCTGAAAAAGCAGAATATGAAGCGGTAAAAAATGAGTATGAATTGGTTAAAGATCAATTCGAACGTCAGGAAAAAATGTATAAAGAAGGATTGGTTTCTCAAACGCAATTACAACAACGTAATATTTCATTTCAAAACATTCTTTCAAAGAAAATTGCAACTGAAAATAAATTGGCTCAAACCCGTCAAGAAATTTTAAATAACAAATTAGAAAAAAATGGGATTGAACAAGAATACACCGAAAAAATAAGCAAAGCAGAAGGAGAACGATTCCAAAGCTTGAGTCAGATTTCGATGAGCGAAGGTGATGTCGCTAAATTAGAAAATTCAGTCACTAATTACTCGATTCGAAATGGGATGTACATCATTTTAGCTCCTCAAGATGGACAAATTGTTCAGGCTAAAAAGTCAGGAATTGGTGAAATTCTGAAAGATGGAGATCACATCGCTAAAATCGTTCCTAGCCGTGTCAATTATGCGGTTGAAATGTATGTTCATCCAGTTGATTTACCATTGATTTCTATAGGACAAAAAGTGCGTTTTATGTTTGATGGCTATCCCTCAATTCTTTTCAGTGGTTGGCCTAAAAATAGTTTTGGAACTTTTGGAGGAATTATTATTTCATTCGAACATTCTATTGGCGATAATGGATTGTTTAGAGTACTTGTTGCTGAAGACCCGAACGATAAAAAATGGCCCGAACAATTGAAAATTGGTAGCGGTGCTCAAGGGATTACACTGCTGAAAGATGTCCCAATTTGGTACGAACTATGGAGAAATATCAATGGCTTCCCGCCTGACTTTTATATAAAAGAAAAAGATGTAAAAAAATCAACAACTAAATAAATGAAGATGAAAACTTTTATCTATACAATCTTATTTGTTGTTTTATCGGTTCAATCGATAGCGCAAGAGCAGATTCAAACATTGAATATGGAAGAGCTTTTGAACATTGTAAGAACGTATCATCCATTGATTACTCAATCCTCCATTCGAATTGAAAAAGCGGATGCCGAAGTCTTACTATCAAAAAGTAATTTTGATCCCATACTTTCTAACTCAATGGCTAAAAAAACGTTTGATGGTAAAAATTATTATGATTTTACAAATCCTGAAATTAAAATTCCAACTTGGTTTGGGATGGAAATTAGTGGAGGATTAGAAAATTTAAGCGGGACAAAATATGATCCTTCAGAAACAATTGGAAGAACAAATTATGCAGGAATATCTATTCCATTAGTAAAGAACTTGTTGATGGACAAAAGGAGAGCCACTTTAAAACAAGCAAAACTTTTTAGTTCATTAGCTGAAGTAGAAAAAAATGCTCTGGTTAATGATGTCTTAATGCAAGCAATTGAAGCGTATTGGAATTGGGTTAAATCTTATCAAACTTATTTGGTTGTGAAAAAGAATACTGAAAATAGTTTTTCACGGGTTGATTTTGTAAAGCGTTCTTTTGTTAATGGTGAACGACCCGCTATCGATACATTAGAGGCTTATTCTCAATTTCAAAGTTTTCAATTTCAAGAGAATTCCAAATGGCTTGAATTTCAAAATGCAGGTTTAAATCTCTCCTTATTTTTATGGAAAAATGAAAATGAATCTTATGAAATTCCAACTTCTGTTACCCCTCAAGAAAATTGGGAAACAGAAGTAAACTCCTCGAATTTCAATTTTGATATTTCTCAACTTGTGTCGAATGCTTCTCAAAACCATCCCAATAATTTAGTATACACTTATAAATTAGATGCTCTCGGAATTGAGAAGAAATTAAAATTTCAGGAGCTACTTCCAAAAATTGATTTCAAATACAATTTATTAGGAAAAGGTTATAATATGGGGGAATCCATTTCACAACACAACTATTTCGACAATAACTTTCAATCAGGAATAAAATTAGAAATGCCTCTTTTATTTATGAAAGGACGAGCAGAATACAAATTAGCAAAACTTAAAATTGCAGAAAACACAATTGATCAAACATTAAAACGGAATCAAATTGAAGTTAAATTGAAAAGTTATTACAACGAATACTTGACTTTAAAAACACAAATTGATCTTCAAACTAAAATGTATGAAAACTATCAATTGTTAGTTAAAGCTGAAGAAACAAGGCTTCTGAATGGCGAAAGTTCACTCTTTTTAGTAAATAGTCGAGAAAACAAAGCATTGGAAGCATTAGAAAAATTGATTGACTTGAAAACCAAATACTTTAAAACAATTTATGCCATTAAATGGAGTGCTGGT
>CALPSU020000092.1 GCA_943326315.2 Chryseobacterium gleum | reverse complement strand
TTAAATTGGTCAAATACAGAAAATAAGTTAATTCTTCAAACATTAAATAGACATCAAAATCAATTACGATATCACGTTATTGATCTTAAAGAAAATACATTCACTTCTAAGATATTTTTTGAGGAAAATTCACCAACCTATATTGAGATTGATGACAACTTACTTATACTTAATGACGGAAAAACAATATTAAGAACCAGTGAATCAAATGGTTTTAATCATATATATCAACTTGGATTTGATGGAAACTCTACTCAAATAACAAAAGGAAATTGGGATGTTGTAGAATTCTTGGGAATCAATGAAAAAACTAAAACAATATATTATACATCTGTAGAAAACGGAACTATAAATAAAGGCATTTATAAAATAAGTGTTAATGGTAAGTCAAAAAAACTAATTAGCTCATTAGAAGGAAATAACGATGCTGAATTCTCAAAAGGAATGCGTTTTTTTATAAAAACTTATTCGGATGCTAATACACCGAATATTTTTTCGCTATGTGATGAAAACGGAAAAGTTTTAAATATACTTGAAAATAATTCCAATCTTAATTCTAAATTAAAATTTTATAACGTTTCACCTAAAAAATTCATTCAAATCAAAGGAGCCGAAAAAGATTTAAACGCCTGGATTATATATCCACCACTTTTTGATTCTACCAAAACGTATCCTGTATTTTTAACGGTTTATGGAGGACCAGGACACAATACTGTTTTAAATTCTTTTAATGGCAATGATTATATGTATCACCAATTATTAGCTCAAAAAGGTTACATAATAGTATCAGTAGATCCTAGAGGTACATTGTACCGAGGAGCAGACTTTAAAAAATCAACCTATTTACAACTTGGAAAACTCGAGACTGAAGACATAATTGCTGTAGGAAAAGAATTAGGGAAATTAAAATTCGTCAATTCAAAAAGAATCGGTATTCAAGGATGGAGTTTTGGTGGATTTATGACTTCACTTGCAATGACAAAAGGTTCTGATGTTTTTAAAACAGGAATTGCTGTTGCACCTGTAACAAATTGGAAGTATTATGATAATATTTACACAGAACGATTTATGAGAACTCCTTCCGAAAACCCAACAGGATATGAAAGTAACTCACCTATTAATTTCGTAAATCAACTAAAAGGAAACTTTCTTTTAATTCACGGTTCTGGAGATGATAATGTACATTATCAAAATTCAATGGAAATGATAAACTCTTTAGTCAAAGAAAATAAACAATTTGATATGTTCATCTATCCAAACAAAAACCACGGTATCTATGGAGGAAACACTAGAAATCACTTATTTAATATGATGCTAAATTTCACTTTAGAAAACCTTTAAAAAGTGAAATTTAGAAAATAATTAAAAATATTTAACAAAACTTTTGATTAAAGAATTTCTTTGTTAATTTAGACGACGTAATAAAATAGAAAATAAAATTAAGACAAAATATAATGGGTGAAATCGCAAAATTAGAATTAAACGGTCAGATCTATGAGTTTCCTGTTATTGAAGGAACTGAAAACGAAAAAGCAATCGACATCAGCTCTTTAAGAGGTAAAACTGGATATATCACAATCGACCCTGGATTTAAAAATACAGGAAGTTGTGAAAGTTCTATTACTTTCTTAGATGGAGAAATTGGTATTCTTCGTTATAGAGGTTACTCAATAGAACAATTAGCTGAAAAAGCAAGTTTTCTTGAAGTAGCATATTTATTAATTTATGGTGCTTTACCAAAACAAACAGAATTAGATTCATTTATCAATAGTATTACAAAACATACTTTGATTCATGAAGATATGAAACAATTTTTTGAAGCATATCCTGCAAAGGCTCATCCAATGGGTGTTTTAGCTTCAATGGTTGGTTCTCTTTCAACTTTTTACCCAGAATCATTAGATCCAAACAGAAGTCCTGAAGCAAAAGATTTAACAATACATAGACTTCTTGGAAAATTGCCAACATTAGCAGCTTGGTCTCATAAAAATGCAATGCGCCATCCTTTTATGTATCCAAAAAATTCGTTGGATTATTGTTCAAATTTCGTGAATATGATGTTTGCAATGCCAACTGAAGATTTCATTGTAGATCCAGTAATTTCATCTGCTTTAAATAAATTATTAATTCTTCATGCAGATCACGAACAAAATTGTTCAACTGCTACAGTAAGAGTTGTTGGGTCATCTCAAGCAAATCTTTACTCTACAATATCTGCAGGTATTTCTGCACTTTGGGGGCCTCTTCATGGTGGTGCTAACCAAGAAGTATTAGAGATGTTAGAAGAGATACAAAACGATGGCGGTGATGTTGACAAATGGGTGTTAAAAGCAAAAGACAAAAATGATCCATTCAGACTAATGGGCTTTGGACATAGAGTATATAAGAACTTTGATCCTAGAGCTAACATCATTAAGAAAGCATGTGATGAACTCTTAGAAAAACTTAATGTAAATGATCCTTTATTAGCAATTGCTAAAAAATTAGAGAAAGTTGCATTAGAAGATGAATACTTCAAATCAAGAAATTTATATCCAAACGTTGATTTTTACTCTGGTATTATATACAGAGCTTTAAATATTCCAACTGAAATGTTTACAGTTATGTTTGCAATCGGAAGATTACCAGGATGGATTTCACAATGGAAAGAAATGACTGAAGGCGGTGAACCAATAGGTAGACCGAGACAAATTTACACTGGAGCAACTGAACGTGAATATGTTGAGATTGCTAAAAGATAAAAAGAGTTATTAGCTTTTAATGTTTAGTTATTAGACTAAACAAAAAAATCGGATTCAAATTGAATCCGATTTTTTTATGCTATTAAGATTTTGATTATTCCTCCTCATCTGAAACTTCTTCAGAAACAGCATTTAATTCATCGTAATTATTGTTCTTTGCTTTTTTAGATCCTTCATAAATACTGAATTTTCTAAAACTACATTCTAAATCTCCATTATACATTTTGATTCTTCTTTCAGGACGTAAGCCAATAGATTTGAAACCTTCTTCACTAGCAGATATTACCCAACAAGTATATCCTTTAAGTTCTGTTTTCATCCAATCTCCTAAAGAAGTATACATTTCTTCAATGTTATCTCCCATTCTTTCTCCATAAGGAGGATTTGTAACCATAACTCCTGTTTCTTCAGGACGCTTAACTTCATTAAAAGGACGAATATCAGTTTCAATAAATCGGCCAACGGCAATTCCTTTTAAATTTCTTCTCGTTTTCATAATCATATCAGGATCGATATCCGAACCAAAAATCTTGCACGGAAGAGACTGACAACGTTTATTAGCTGCTTCATAAATTTCTTCCCATAAAGCAGAATTATAATTTGCAAAATTTTTGAAAGCATAATGTTGACGTTCGATAGAAGAAGGTATTCCTGCAGCTAACATTGCAGCCTCAATAAGAATTGTTCCTGAACCACAAAAAGGATCTACAAATGCAGACTTACGATCCCAACCAGACATGCGAACTAATGCAGCTGCAACAACTTCATTTAATGGAGCTTCACCAGCTGATTGACGGTAACCACGTTGAAACAATGGAACTCCACTTGAATTCAACGAAATTGTAACGTTTTGATCATTAATATAAACATCAAATAATACTTGCGGAACTTTTATATGAACATCTGGACGTTTACCTAGTTTATTTCTAAAAGTATCTGCAATAGCATCCTTAACTAATAAAAAAGGGAATTGAGAATGTTTGAAAAAATCTGAAAAAATTGCACCTTTTACTGCGAATGTTTTGTCAACATCGAAATATTGAGTCCAATCAATTTTCATACATTTCTTGTATAAATCATCTTCATGTTTAATTGAAAATTTAGCAACTTCAGCTAAAACTGAAATAGCACAGCGTGAATGAAGGTTTAAAAAATAAACATCTTTCCAAGTTCCAACAACTTGAACCGCTCTGTTTAAGACTTTCACATCTAAATAACCTAACTCAATTAATTCTTCCTTCAAGACTTCTTCAAGACCATAAAACGTCTTTAACGTTATATTCATTTTTTCAGCACTACCTTTCAATTCATTCTCCATTATAATATTTTTTCTTTCAGAAATCTTGTTAATTTTGTACAAAAGTAATAAAATTGAAGTCAACATACCGTAAAATTTCTTTATTAGCCTTTACACTTCTACTTTTTAGCGTTGGAATGGCTCAACAAAAAATAGGTTTAGTACTTAGTGGTGGAGGTGCGACTGGATTGGCTCATATTGGTGTATTAAAAGCATTAGAGGAACGCGGTATTCCTATTGATTTTGTAACTGGTACATCTGCAGGGGCATTGGTAGGCTCAATGTATGCATCTGGTTTTAGCCCTGAAGAAATAGAACAATATGTACTTTCTGATGATTTTCAATTAATGACTACAGGAAAAAACAAACCAAATCAACGTTTTTTAGTTAAAGAAGAAGAACAAAATCCGAGTCTTATTAATGTCTTTTTTACTTCAAAAAATATTTTAAAAAAATCACTCCCGACCAATTTCACTAAGTCTTCTTTTCTTGATTTTGAAATGCTTAAATTACTTGGTACAACTGGAGCTTCTTGTAATAATAATTTTGACAGTTTATTTGTTCCATTTCGATGCGTTTCATCTGATATAACAAATAAAAGAAGTATTGTATTTTCAAAAGGTAATTTAAATCAGGCAGTAAGAGCTTCTATGACTTTTCCTTTTTATTTCAGTCCATTAAGAATTAATAATGATTTACTTTTTGATGGAGGCTTATATAATAATTTCCCTGCAGATGTAATGTATAAAGAATTCAATCCAGACTTTATAATTGGAAGTAATGTATCTTATAATGCTGATGCGCCAACAGAAGATGATTTAATAAGTCAAATAATAAATATGCTGGTATCTCATACAGATTTTACATTACCCTGCGATAACGGTATAATTATTTATCCAAAGACGGAAGTAAAAACTTTTTCTTTTGAAAATGTTAAGCAGGCAATTGATGATGGATATAATTCAACTTTACAATATTTAGATTCTATTGATTCTCAAGTTTTAAATAAAATATCGAAAGAAACATTAACTCGCAATCGTAAAATTTTCAGAGAAAAAATTAAAAATATTCAAATAGAATCAATAACTACTACTTCTCAACAAAATAAAAAAGTTGAATATGCTGAACACTCATTAATAAATGCTAAAAAAGAAAAAACTTTAACTGAAGAACAAATTGAAAAAAGATATTATAGACTTTACACATCTAGTCAAATAGACTTTATATATCCAACTTTATTAAAAAAATCAGACTCAACATATAATTTAAATTTAGACATTCGTAAATCGAAAGAATTTAAAATTGATATTGGAGGACATTTTTCATCGAGAGCTGTAAATACTGGATACATAGGAATAACAGGAAGAAGATTAAAAAAAACAGCTTCTTCTATCAAACTTGAATCTTACTTTGGTAAATTCTACGGTGCAGCTAAAGTTGAATTAAATATTGAAATCCCTTCTATTTATCCGATATCTGTGTCGCCTTATTTTGTTTTAAACAGGTGGGATTATTTTCATAATTTCGCAACATTTTTCGAAGATGTAAAACCATCTTTCTTGATTCAAAATGAAATGTATTATGGATTAAAAATTAATACACCTATTGGAAATACAACAAAAAGTATCTTAGATTTTCGGGGTTTTTCATTAGAAGATGATTATTATCAAACTTCAAGTTTCACTTTGAAAGATACTACTGATAAAACATATTTTAAAGGAAATTCTTTTAGTTGGCAATTTATAAAAAACTCATTAAATAGGAAACAATTTGCTTCGAGCGGTCATTATTTTTCTTTTAAAGCTAGATTTGTAAGTGGAAATGAACATAGCATTAGTGGCTCTACATCTAACCTAACGCCATATAATCTAAATAAATATCATTCTTGGATTAATATTAATACTGAATTACAAACTTTTATAATAGACCACCCTAATTTCCATCTCGGCATACATCTAAAAGGTGTATTAAATAGTCAATCGTTGTTCGCTAATTACACTGCAACATTGCTACAAATGACGGCTTTTTCTCCTATTGCTGATGCCGAAACATATTTCTTACCTGAATATCGATCTCCTCAATACACAGGAACAGGTTTAAATTGCATTTTTAGTTTCCAAAAAAAAATTGACCTAAGATTTGACGCTTATTACTACCAGCCATTCGTTAATTTAAACGAAAATAAAGAAACAGGTTCATTTGGGTATTCAAAACCTTTCAAAGGCCAAACCGTCATCGCATCCACATCTTTAATTTTTCATTCATTTTTTGGACCAATTAGAGCCACGGTAAATTATTTTCCACTGCAAATAAATCCTATTGCGATTCAGTTTAGTTATGGTTATGTAATTTTTAACGAAAGAGCGATTAGATGATTTTTGATTTTGGATGTTGAATTTTGGATTAATTAACTATTCAACATTAAAAATCCATAATCCTATTTATATTTGTCTCACTTTATTATCAAAAAATATGGAAAAAATAATCTGTGGAATTCAACAAATGGGAATTGGCGTACCAAATGTTCAAGAAATCTGGAAATGGTATAGAAAATTTTTAGGTATTAATGTGCGAATATTTGAAGAAGCTGCAGAAGCACCTTTAATGACTAGATATACAGGCGGAAAAGTTCAATCAAGAACAGCTACTCTAGCTTTAAGTATGGAAGGTGGAGGAGGATTTGAAATCTGGCAATACACATCTAGAAATACAGAGAAACCAACCTTTGAAATACAATTAGGAGATTATGGTTTGTACTCATGTAGAATAAAATCGAGAGATATTTCATGTACATTTGAATATTTTAAAGCAAACGGAGCTAATTTACTTTCTGAAATTGTAAAAACACCGAATGGAAAACCCCATTTTTTCGTTAAGGATCCAAATGGTAATATTTTTAACATTGTTGAATCTAACGGTTGGTTCTCAAACACAAATCACCCTTCTAAATGTGGTGCTGTTGCAGGAACAATGATTGGTGTTAGTAATATAGAAAAATCTTTGAAATTATATTCCGAAATTCTAGGTTATTCTAAAATTGAATACGATGAAACTGGAATATTTGATGACTTAAAAGGATTACCTCAAGGAGATAAGAAAGTAAGACGAATTTTACTTTCACACCCAGAATTAAGAGAGGGTCCATTTGCTAAACTTTTAGGTCCTACACAAATAGAGCTAGTTCAAGCAATAGAAAGATTAGAATGCAAGAAAATATTTGAGAATAGATTTTGGGGCGACTGGGGATTTATACATTTATGTTTTGACATTCAAGGTATGGAAGCTCTGAAGAAAGAATGTAACGAAAAAGGATTTCCATTTACAGTAGACAGTGACAATTCTTTTGACATGGGAGAAGCAGCAGGCAGATTTTCATACATTGAAGATCCGGATGGAACATGGATAGAATTTGTTGAAACACATAAAGTACCAGTTATGAAGAAATTTGGATGGTATATTAACTTGAAAAATAGAGATCCAAAAAAACATCTTCCAAATTGGATGCTTAAAACAATGGGGCTAAATAAAATAAAAGATTAATAATTGAGCTAACTGTAGTTATTAATGACTGTAATATCGAATTTTCAAAAAAATATTATTTACTTTTGCTTGCTTTAAAATAGCTATTCATTTTAGCTACTAAACTATAAACTTTAACTAAATGAAAAGATATTTCATACTAAGCATCGGATTATTTCTTGTTTTATTTTCCTTTAATTCTTGTAAAGAAGATATTGAATTAGTAGGTGATTTTAAAGAAACAGCTGTGATATATGGATTATTAGACCAATCTGAATCAACTCATATTATAAAAATAAATAGAGCTTTTATTGGGCCAGGAAATGCTGTTGAGATTGCGAAAATTCCAGATTCTAGTTACTTCTCAAGTGTTAATGCATCAATTACAGAGTACGTTGATAAAATAAAGACAGGAAGGTCATGGATATTGAAAGATACATTAGTTGATAATAAATCTACAAATGGAATTTTTTATGCCCCAACAGAAAAACTTTACTATTTTAAAGATTCTTTAAACGAATTAGCTACTTATAAATTAGATATTATAATTTATAAGGGCACCCCAAAAGAATTCAAAGTTACCGGTGAAACCGAAATGGTACATGGAATAATATCAGGTCAAAAACAGGTTAGTAGCTCATTTGATTTTGTGTCAAACATTGGAGATTTAAAATCAATGAGTCTATCCGTTTCAAATACAGGAAATGCTTCAATTATAAATGCTTCGGTAAAAATAGATATTGGAGAATATAATAATTCTACTTTATTAAATCCCGTAACTATTAATTGGAATACAGGTGAAGCTGTAGTAGTTCCAAACTCAACGTATAGTACCTCTATTCAAGGTAAAATGTTCTATGAATTGATTAGAGACAATGTAACAAATACTGGATCTATTAACAAAAGAAAATTAACCTCAATGACTATAGTTTTAACGGGAGGCTCAACAGAATTTAATAACTATATCAATGCAAATAAACCTAGCAGTTCTCTTGCTCAATCAAAACCAAGTTATACTAATTTAAAAATTAGTAACAGTAATAATGTAATTGGAATTTTTTCTTCTAGACAAACAATTACTATTGTTAAACAATTTTCATATTCAGGCGTAAATCAAAACCCAAGCTGTTTAACAACAAATTCAAGAAAAGAATTATGTACTGGACCGATTACAGGAAACTTATTGTTCTGTAGTAATCATAATTTAGATAGTAATACAGGCTATCACTGCCAGTGATTTAACTCAAAAAAAATAAT
>CALPSU020000091.1 GCA_943326315.2 Chryseobacterium gleum | reverse complement strand
GTTGGACCAATCGGTGTTGCAAAACATTTGGTTCCTTTCTTACCAGGAAGTCCATTATTAGCTTCTGCAGGTGGAGAAAAAGCAATTCACGCAGTTTCTTCTGCTCCTTACGGAAGTGCTTTAATCTTATTGATTTCTTATGGATATATCAAAATGTTAGGAGCTATCGGATTAAGAGAATCAACTGAAATAGCTATTTTGAATGCAAATTATATTGCTGCATCTTTAAAAGGTCACTACGATATTCTTTACACAGGTAAAAATGGAACAGTTGCTCACGAAATGATCTTAGATTGCCGTGATTTCAAGAAAAATTCTGATGTTGAAGTAGCAGATATGGCAAAACGTTTAATCGATTATGGTTTCCATGCTCCAACAGTTTCTTTCCCTGTTGCAAGTACATTGATGATTGAGCCTACAGAAAGTGAAGATAAAGGAGAATTAGATCGTTTCATTGAAGCAATGATTAGTATCCGTAAGGAAATCAAAGAAATTGAAAATGGTCACGCAGATAGAGAAAATAACTTATTGAAAAATGCACCGCATACAGCTGATTGTATTATCAATAAAGATTGGAACTATCCATATACTCCACAAGAAGCAGTATATCCAGTTTCATACTTAAAAGAATTCAAATATTGGGTTCCTGTTCGTAGAATTGATAACGCATTCGGAGATCGTAATTTAATCTGTACTTGTCCAAGTGTTGAAAGTTATGCGAACGTAGTAGCTTAATTAGTAATAGATTATGAAATGAATCCGCTTTCTGAATAAGGAAGCGGATTTTTTTATTTAAAAAACTTTGTGCTACTCTGTGAAATTACTCTGATTTACTCTGCGGTTAAAAATCAAAAGTAAGCCACATACCCAAAATGCACCTTACCATTCTTGATCAAAATAGGATTATTAAATTGTTTTCCTTGAGCATAGGAAATTGAAAATATCCCAATATTTGTACCGAATGAAAAACCTGCACCAAATCCAAAGGGGTGATCTTTGTAATAAGTAGCAGCATTATTTTCATACCAACTTTGGTCATAAAACAAAAAAGCTCTAGAGTTTTCATCTACTAAAAAACGGTATTCTATACTCATTAAAGATTTTGCAGTAGAAAACAATTCTTCCTCATTAAAACCTCTTTGAGTCGTCAATCCTCCAAATCGCGTAACTTCATTTTGAAATATTTTTGGAGCATAATAAATATCGGTTTGATTTGCTAACCGTAAAATATGTCTCTTTGCAATGGGTATAAAAAATTCGAGACTTAATTCACACCTATACGTATTAGAAATATTAATTTTACTTGTATCCGAAATTTGTGACTTCCTGGATCCAAAAGCAACTTCAGTATTTAAAATAAAGCCAGTTGATGGATTTGGAATATAATCTACTTGTTTTCTAAGAATTGCTAAACCATAATTGTTTGATTTTACACTTCCTAAATTAACATACTTCGGGTTATTGTTTCCACCTGAAAGAATATTTGAAGAATAATTTTGATAAAAAACTTTTAAATAATTCCCTCCTTTTAAAAAATACTGAATACCCAATGTTGATTTAATTTCTATATATGTCGTATCACGTTTATAAAGATTAAACTGTGCGTCTATTCCAAAAGGAGTTTTAAATATAAATGGGTAATTTATTTTTCCTTTTAAAGACTGAGTCTGCGCTTGCATACTTTTCCAATTAAATTCGAGTAATTCTCCTCGTTTAAGTACATTTAAAAGTTTTAAAGAAATATCACCCGTTAGGTCAACTTTGTTTGTTTTTGGGTTTGGTTGAAGACCAATAACACCATTCACAGAACTTATTGGATTCGATTTTATATAAAGAAAAAGTTCTGCACCATCTTTAGTAAATAATATTTCGTGATTCTTAATTTCTTTTAAAAAATTAATTTGTTTTATTCGCTTGGAAATTTGATTCAATTCAAGCTGACTAAATTTATCACCAGGTTTAATTCGAATTATATTTGAAAGGAAAATTTTAGAAATCGAACTGTCTCCTTTTATATGAATTTCCGACCATTTATAAAACTCATTTTTTTGCACTGAAATATGTGCTCTTAAGTTTTGACCATCAATTTCAATATTATTCAAAAAAACTTTTGAAAATGGATATCCATTGTTTTCTAAAACATGTTGCATTTCTTTTAAAGTAGATGATATCTGATGTGGAGTAAAAGCTATTTCTCTAAAAAACTTTTCATTAATATTCATATACCGTTTAAAAAAAAGAAAGTCAGTATTATCTATCGTCAAATTAGCTTTCCCAAATTTTGGACCTACATAAAAAGATACTTTCAATTCATTTTCTAAATACAATAAAGAATCTACTGATGCTAGAATATAACTTTTCTTAATAGCTAATAACTGTAAATCTGAAATGTATTTTTTAGCTTCTAAACTATCTGAAAAATATTTTGGTATTTTTTTTTTAAAAACACTATAATTTGAATTAGATAATGTTAACGTATATCTTTTTTGTCCAAATAATATGGAAGTAAAAATAAAAAATAAAATAAATAAGATTATACGCATTCTTTAAAAACGAAAGGTAAATAAAATATATTTAAATGAAATATTATCCATAAAAATTGTAAAAATTGTTTTTAATTAAATTTTTAGATTAATTTTACACTCGTTAACAGTATGTTATAATTAATAAATTTATAATAAAAAGAATGAAAAGAATTTTTACTTTGGCAATTATCTCGGTATTATTATCAGTAGTATTTTTTGCTTGCGCGTCATCTAAAGGTGGTCATTGTGATGCTTATGGAAGCGTTAACAATACTGAAAACAGCGACTTAGCTACAAAGTAAGTTCACACTTTTTTAATAGATTTTATTTTAATAGATTGAATATGATGTTAATCTATGCTGTAGTTTCTCATCATTTCTTCTAACCTAACGATGATTTCATCTCTTAATTCTTTAGGTTCAACAACTTCAATTCCTCCGCCATAACTAAGTATTGATCTAGTAAATTCTTCGGAAATTAATATATTTAATTCAAAAGTTGTTTTATTTTTTCCCTCTTTTATAATTTTTTGAGACGAATGAAAAGGTTGAGAAACAATATATTTTGCTGAAATATTATCGGTTTTAAAAATTATTAATGAAGGCTCATCCTCACTACTTGTAATTCCAATAGCATATTTAAAAAATAGATCGGGATCGAAATCAATAGGTTTTTCACCTTTTTCTTTCAAAATCTCAACATTTGTCATACGTTCTAATGCATAAGTCATAACTTCTTTTTTCTCTAAATCAAAAGAAATTAAGTACCATCTATTTCTATACTCTTTCAATAAAAGAGGAACAACTTTTCTATCCTTTAATTTACCCGAAATAAAACTAGTATACCCAAAGAAAGCTAAATTAGACCCTCTGATTGCTTCTAATAATGGAGATAAAAATTCATTTCCACTAGACGATAGTGCAACTTCAAACTGAACAAAATTAGAAATATCTTGATCTCTCGGATCTTCAGAAATAGTAATTCTATCTACAATTTTATCGATTGCATTTCCAAATTGTTTAAACATATCAACCTCTCTAAATTGCCTCAAGGTGTTGATTGCAAATTTAATAGATGTCACATCATCGTTAGACAATGGTATATCATTTATTGAAAATTCAGGATCAGTGTAAAAATAACCACCCTCCCTTTTATTATATTTTATTGGGGCATCGTGTTCTAGTCGCATTGCGAAAAGATCTTTTTCTATTGTAGAATCACAAATATTTTCACCTTCAACACTTCCAAAAAGAGCTTCTTCACATAATTCACGTAAATCTTTTTTAGAAGGGTATGGTCTATAATTATTTCTTAAAGATCTATCTATTATTCGATAACGTATAAGAGCGTTTTTAATATGTGGCATTTAAATTCGTTTTAAATTAAACCTCTAAAAATTCTTTCGGTTGATGAAAACCAAATAACTCATAAAACTTAATTGCTTTAACAACTTCTTCTGGAACATCTTCTTCCCAATTAGATGCATTTGCTTTAATTTTAGATAATACATCATCCGACATTATTGAAAGTAATTTAGGATTATATTCTTCAATAGCTTCCAATTTATTATTATCTTTCATGTATCTCAAAAGTCCGTGTAATTTTTTAGGAATTTTTAAGTTTTTTAAAGTATACATATCCCCGTTATCAACATTTATAGCAGGATATATAAACAACTTTACATTATGCCCGAATCCTCTACCGAATGCTTCTAGCAATCCACCTGGTAGATTATCATAATAACGCGAGTCGAATATACTATGCAAATTATAAATGCCTAAAATAACTCCCATTTTTTTCTCTTTCGCGATTGAAGCTAAATAATCAACCATCTTATAATGTTTCAAATAATTTGAAATCATTACAGTATAACCTAGAGAACCTAATAATTCAGCTCTTTCAACAAAATCTTTATCTAGAATTTTTCCATCAGCTGTCAAATCTTTCAATGTTAATTCGAAAACAACACTCACATTTTCTTCATCAACCTCTTCATCTTTTAAAAAATGACTCAATCCAGTTTCGATCATATCAATATGAACTTTCGTAACTGGTCTAAATCGACCTCTCATTAATAAAATATTTCTCTTATATAAAGCAGCTGCAGGTTGTAAAACATTCCCACATAAATCAAACATAGTGGCGTCAGTCATACCCCTTTTTACAAGGTTTAATGCTATTATTCTATTATCTGTATTTTCAAAATCAGGCCCAGAAACTCTAAGCATATCAATTTCCATTCTCTCTCTTGGTAAACGCTGAACCAAACAATCTAAAAATTGTTCTAAATCACCATTTTTATAAAAAGCTGCATGAATTAAATTTACACCTAATATTCCTAAGGCTTCTTGTTGAGCTTTATTACTATTATCATGCATTTTAACATGAAGTATAATATCGTTTGGAACAGAATTTATTCCCAATTGAAAGCGAATTCCAACCCAACCTTGACCTTGATTAGTCTTATGATAATTTAAAGATTCAACGGTATTACAAAAAGAAAAGAAACGAGACTCTTTATATTTTTCAGGTAAACGAAATTTCATTGTTTCGAATTCCGTCTCTAGCATGGTAATAAGTCTTTCCTCACAAACATATCTGGAAGCTTCCCCATATAGAGAATCTGAAACTTTCATATCATATGCCGATTGTGAGAATGCAATTGTTCCAGAACTACCACCAGCTCTAAAAAAATTTGCTACAACTTCTTGCCCTGCACCTATTTCTGCAAAACAACCATATATATCGCGAGTAAGATTAATTTTTAATGCTTTCTCTTCTGTTGTCAATTTTGTATTTTCAGACATTTTACTAGTGTTCTAGAATACAAATTTATTAAAAAATAGTGGGAAAACTATGTTAAATTAGTCCTAAATTGCTTCTTGATGATTTTTTAATTAATCATACAAGAGATAACGTTGTCTAATTTTTTTAAAATTATCCAAACCAGGCTTCCATGTTGCTCGAATATCCTTAGAAGACATCCCTGAAAGTATTTGTTCTTGCAATTTATTATTTCCAGCTAATCGATTAAAAAAAGCAGATTGATTAATAAAATTAATAGAATCTCCTAATAATATTTTCGCCTGAATTAACCAATTTAAATTTAATTCATACGACCTTTTTTTTAATGTAGATTTTAAATCATATCCATAACAAGTTATATTTTCACACAATGGACTTTTAGCGCCAAAACAAGATATTGGCTTAAATGTATAACCTTTATTTGGAAAATTAGGGTGCCCATATACTTCAAAAGGTTTTTCTGTTCCTCTTCCAACACTTACAGTTGTAGCTTCAAATAAACATAAACTTGGATAAAGTGTTATTGCTGCTTCTGAACGTAAATTTGGGGATGGAGGAACTGGAAGTATATATTTCGACTTATGAAAATAAAATTTACAAGGAACTATCCATAAATTACATTGAAGACTATCGCTTAACCAATATTCACCATTTACCATAAGTGCATATTCCCCGATCGTCATTCCGTATACAATTGGAACTGGATCCATTCCTACAAATGATTTTTGAGATGACTCTAAAACAGGGCCATCAATATAGTGTCCATTTGGATTTGGTCTATCTAAAACAATAATTGGCTTACCGTTTTCAGCACATGACTCCATGACATAATGAAGAGTAGAAATGTACGTGTAAAATCTTACCCCAACATCTTGAATATCATATATTACAATATCAACATCCGCTAATTGTTCTGGATACGGTTTTTTATTTTTTCCATAAAGAGAAATAATTGGAATACCTGTTTTTAAATCAATTGAACTACTAACTTTTTCTCCCGCATCAGCATCTCCTCGAAATCCATGTTCTGGCGAGAAAACTTTTTGAATTTTTACACCCAAAGACATAAGTGTGTCTACCAAATGTGTTTTGCCAATCATACTTGTTTGATTACTGACAATTGCAATCTTTTTTCCTACAAGAGAATCTAAATATAAGTTCATTCTTTCACCTCCTAAAATTGGATCGTGAAAATTGGAATGAACTGTATTTTCAACCCTTATTTCATTTAGTTTATCTTCAATAACAGAAATTTCGATCTTTTCTCTAACTTTTTTTTCTGATTCATTTTCACTAAGTACTCCACAAGAAGATATCAAAAACAAAAAAATACTTTTTATGCACAAAAGCTTTGTGTACTTTAGCGCAAAAAATAATTTTCTATTGTCTTTTGAATATTTCATATCAAAGCGAATTCTAAAAAAAGAGGTCGAAGGTAATAAAGTTTCCCGACCAATTGTTCGTATTTCAATCATAAGTATTGCACTAGCTGTTGTTGTTAACTTAATTACTATTGCTGTAGTGACTGGGTTTCAACACGAAGTAAGGCAAAAAGTTTCTGGCTTCGGATCTCATGCATTTATTATGAACACAGGAGAAGGAAGCATTTATGAATGCGAACCAATATACAAAAATCAATCCTTTTTGACAAATTTAAAAAAATCAGATAATATATCGCATATTCAATATGTCGCTTATAAGCCTGTATTATTTCAATCAGATAAAAAAATTGTATCCTATAAACTTTCTAATGGAAAAGATACAAGTCGTTTACAACAAGAAATTCAAGGCGCAATAATCAAAGGAGTTGGAGAAGGATTTGATTGGAAATTCTTTAAAGAACACTTAATAAAAGGGAAAATTCCTAATTTTAAAACTTTAGAAATTTCTTCTGAAATATTAATTTCGTCTCGAATAGCAAGCGATTTAAACTATAAAATAGGGGATGATATTAGAGCTTACTTTGTGAAAAAACAACCCGTCAAACGTTTTTTTAAAGTTGTAGGGATTTATGAAACTGGTCTAGAGGAATTTGATAAAAAAATTGTAATTGGCGATATTAGAAATGTGCAAAAATTAAATGATTGGGGAATTCAGGCTTCGATAATTGTATCTGACACGTTAACGAATGGCAATTTGATTATTAAAGCAAATGTTTCTGGAGGAAATGGAAATTACAGATATGATTGGGGGAAAGGGTATGAAAATTACGAAGGTTTTACAATTTGCCCAACAAAAGACACCTTAGTCAAAGTTATCGTTTCTGATTTTTGGTCGAGAATAGATGGTCGAAATGAAAAAACAAGTATCCCAGATACAGCATTTTTAAATATAAAAATACACGGAATAAAAAACAGTTATTGTGATTTTCCACTTTCAATAAATAACGAAGTAATAAAACATTATCTGAATAAAAGTGGGTCAAAATATTCCATAAATTGTTCTTCAAAAACATTAGAGTTTGAGCAAATTGATGGAAAAGGAAGTTTTCAAAATTACGTTAGCGGATTTGAAGTGACAGTTAAAGATTGGGATTATTTACATAAGACAATCAATCAGCTTAAAAGAAAAATTGAATTTATTCCAACTAAAAATAATGAACAACTAAAAGTTACTAGTATAATTGATAATCAATCGGATATATTTGTTTGGTTAGGTTTTTTAGATTTAAATGTATTAATCATCTTAGTACTAATGATTTTAATAGGAATAATTAATATGGGATCCGCATTGTTAGTTCTAATTTTAGTAAGAACTAATTTTATCGGCATGATGAAAGCTATGGGCGCTAACAATTGGAGTATCCGGAAAATTTTTCTTTATCAAGGGGCATTTTTGATTAGCAAAGGAATGATATGGGGAAATATCGTTGGTTTAAGTTTTTGTTTTTTACAAAGTAAATTTGGAATTTTGAGTCTTAATCCGGAAGTATATTACTTGAATAAAGTTCCTATTGAATTAAATTTTTGGCATTGGTTATTTCTAAATATTGGAACATTAATAATTTGTGTTTTAGCTTTAATTATTCCTAGTTATGTTATAACGAGAGTAAATCCAGTAAAGGCTATAAAATTTAATTGAGATTGATGTTGAAAAAGGTAAGTTATTAATTCTGTTTTAATTTATGCTCTGTTGTCCATGCTATTGTAAATGCTCTTTGTTTTGCTAATTCGACCTTTTCACCAACAAATAATTCATCCAAAGTTTCATTGAATAATTTCAACCATTGATCAAAATGATTTTTTGCTAACGGCATTTTCATATGTTTATCTACTACATTAGTTGAATACCCAGCCTCATCAATTAGAACGAATGACCAAAATTGAACCATTTTAGGTAAATGTACAGTTAAATTTAAATGTTTAAAAAAGGTAGATAATAACGCATCTTTCATTATTTTTCCATAGAATACATCAACTAATTGAGTAATATCCTCTTTTGTTTGAATATCCCTCATTTCTTAAACCAACTAGAATACATGATAT
>CALPSU020000090.1 GCA_943326315.2 Chryseobacterium gleum | reverse complement strand
GCAGCTACGTATGCGAAATCTTTATCGTTACGTTTTGCTTCTCCATCTTCAGTTTGAGATTCTTCACGGAAGTGACCTCCACAAGATTCAGTTCTATTTAAAGCATCAACTGCCATTAATTCACCTAATTCTAAGAAATCACAAACTCTGTTTGCTTTATCTAGTTCTGGGTTGAAAGAATCAATTGTTCCTGGGATACGAACATCATTATAGAATTCTTCACGTAGTTTTTGAACTTCGTTGATTGCCCATTTTAAACCTTCTTCATCGCGAGACATACCAACTTTATCCCAAATAATTTTACCTAAACGTTTGTGAAAATGATCAACAGTTTTAGTTCCTTTAATATTCATTAAACGTTCCAATCCAGCCATCACTTCTTGTTCAGCTTGAACGAATTCAGGAGACTCAGTAGAAATTTTACCTGTTCTAATTTCATCTGCTAAGTAATCCGCAATAGTATAAGGTAATACGAAATATCCATCAGCTAATCCTTGCATCAATGCAGAAGCACCTAAACGATTCGCGCCGTGATCTGAGAAATTCGCTTCACCTGTAGCATAACATCCTGTAATTGTTGTCATTAAGTTGTAATCAACCCAAACACCACCCATTGTATAATGTACCGCTGGGTAAATCATCATTGGTGTTAAGTAAGGATCTTGATCTACAATTTTATAATACATTTGGAATAAGTTACCGTATTTCGCTTTCACTACTTCACGACCTAATTCCAAAATTGTTTCCATTGAAGCTTCTCCATGTGAATGAGAAGTTCTAGCTTTCTCACGTCCGTAACGTTCGATTGCAGAAGCGAAATCTAAATATACAGCTTCACCTGTAGCATTAACTCCGTAACCAGCATCGCAACGCTCTTTCGCAGCACGAGAAGCAACATCACGAGGTACTAAGTTACCAAATGCAGGGTAACGACGCTCTAAATAATAATCTCTATCGTCTTCTTTGATATCCGTTGGTTTCATTCTACCTTCACGAATAGCTTTAGAATCTTCTAAGTTTTTAGGTACCCAAATACGACCATCATTTCTCAATGATTCTGACATCAAAGTTAATTTTGATTGGTGATCACCTGAAACTGGTATACAAGTTGGGTGAATTTGAGTGTAACAAGGATTAGCAAAGTAAGCTCCTTTTTTGTGAACTTTCCAAGCTGCTGTTACGTTAGAACCCATCGCGTTTGTTGATAAGAAGAATACGTTTCCGTAACCACCTGAAGCAATAACTACTGCGTGAGCTCCAAAACGCTCTAATTTACCTGTCACCAAGTTACGAGCGATAATTCCTCTTGCTTTTCCATCAACGAGAACTAAATCTAGCATTTCGTGACGAGTATTCATTTGGATTTTACCTTTTCCAATCTGACGAGACATTGCAGAATAAGCTCCTAACAATAATTGTTGCCCTGTTTGGCCTTTTGCGTAGAATGTACGAGATACTTGAGAACCACCGAAAGAACGGTTATCTAACAATCCTCCGTATTCACGAGCAAATGGAACACCTTGTGCAACACATTGATCGATGATTGAAGCAGAAACTTCTGCTAAACGGTATACGTTCCCTTCACGAGCACGGTAATCACCACCTTTAATTGTATCGTAGAATAAACGGAAAACTGAATCTCCATCTCCTTGGTAATTTTTTGCAGCATTGATACCTCCTTGTGCAGCGATTGAGTGCGCACGACGTGGAGAATCTTGAAAACAAAAAGCTTTTACGTTATATCCTAACTCAGCTAAAGCAGCAGAAGCAGAACCTCCAGCTAAACCTGTACCAACAACGATAATATCGATGTTTCTTTTGTTAGCAGGATTCACCAAACGAATGTGATCTTTATAAGAAGACCATTTAGTACTAAGTGGTCCTGTAGGTATTTTTGAATTGAAATTCGACATAATATAAATATTTTAAAATCGATTTTTACTTATGAAAAGAAAATATACAATGGAATAATTGCAAACATTGCAGGAACGATAATTGAAAATCCTTTTCCTATCTTAGCAATAATTGGAGTGTAACGTGCGTGACGTAAACCTAATGTTTGGAAAGCCGAAGCGAAACCGTGCATTAAATGGAAAGATAAAACCATCATTGAAATAGTATATAACAAAACTCCTAACCAAGCCAAAGGATTTGCTTTCATTCCATGCGCATCTTTTCCGAAGAATGCCATTACTGCAGAATGTAAATCTTTATACCCTTCACCAATTTTAATGTTTACCTCTTTGTTGTAAAACATCGTTTCATCTCTCACTTCAACTTGCTCTATAGGAAGATAACTTTGATTTGTTGTGATATATAACTCTTGCGGTTTTGGTGCATTTGGAACTGAAATTTCAACTTTATGTAAGTTTAAACCTCCAAAGTGCATTTTAGCCCAAAAATTAACCATGTGAGTTACAATGAAAATTAAGATAATACTTCCTAAAACAGCCATCTTTCTAGAAGCAGATGATGAATTAGACGCTGCATTGTTCACAGCATATTGAACTGGTCTCGCTTTTTTATTTTGAAACGCCAATAGAATACCATCTATCGAATGAAACAAAATAGATAAATATGTCACATACGACATCACTTTAATTAATGGATTATGCTGCATAAAATAAGCATACTCATTAAAAGCTCTTCTTCCTTCTTCACCTGAAGCGAATAATTGTAAATTTCCAATTAGATGTCCAATTAAGAAAATGCATAAAAACAACCCTGTACATGCCATCCAATACTTCTTGGCAATAGAGGATTTTAATAAAACTGACTTACTCATAGATATAAATATTAGTAAAATATGAGGCAAATTTAATAGTTACAAGTTACAAATCATTCATTTGTTCTTATTTAGACTGAATTTAAGTAAGGTTGTTGAACTAAAAATAAATGTTGTAACTATATAGGTGTATTTCGTTATTTCAATCCATAACAACTTTAAACAAAAAACTATGAAAAACAACCTATTTTTAGTAATAATGTTTTTTTCTTTGTCAACTATAGGTCAGACAGTTAATGAGGAAATAAAAAATAATCCCTTGGAAATATTGGTATATCCAAATCCAATGTTAGATCAGTGTTGGGTAAAAGCAGATGAAGGTTCAAATTGTGAATTAATAAACTCTTTAGGTGAATTAATTCAATCGTGGACAATAGATTCAAAAAAATTATTTCTAATTACCGACCTAAAAACAGGTTTTTATCAGTTAAGCATAGAAAAAGATGGTGATAAAATCATTAAAAAAATAGTGGTTTTATAATTTGAACTAATTCAAAGATAGATCTAAAATTGTCCTCCCCCTCGATCCCCCTCCAAAGGGGGAAGACAAAAAAAAGGGCTGCAAAATGCAGCCCTTAAGTAATATTTGTAAATAAAATTTATTTAAATAAGCAAATCCCATAATAGATCAAAGCAGCTAAACCAGCACTTACAGGAATAGTAAGAACCCAAGCCCAAAGAAGACCAATCGTTACGCCCCATCTTACAGCGCTTAATCGTCTAGTAGCACCAACTCCGATTATAGAACCAGTAATAGTATGTGTAGTTGAAACAGGAATACCTAAATTACTTACAACAAATAAAGTTAAAGCTCCAGCTGTTTCGGCACAAACTCCTTCAAGAGGGGTAACTTTAGTGATTTTAGAACCCATTGTTTTTACAATTTTCCAACCACCAAATAAAGTTCCAATACCAATCATGAAATAACATCCGAATGCGATCCAAAATGGCATTGTATCCGAGTTAACTTTTGTTTTAATTTTATGACCTTCTTTTAATTCTCCTTTCTCGATGTAATTTGCAAATACACCTGCATTAGAATATTTAGGATTTATTTCTTTATCAGCAAACACCTTTTCATTCGTAGATGCATCATAAATATCATCCCCTTTTGTGTAGATTAATAACTTTTCTAATGCTTCATCCACTTTAGAAAAATCAGTAAATAAAGATGCGCTAGAATATGAAGAATTTAATTTTTCTTCCTTAAAAACTATTTCTTGCGTTTTTGCATCAACGATATTATCCCCATCTGCATATACTAAAACACTATCAATTTTAGCAAATTCAGGTTTAAACTTCTCCTTTTTTCCTTCAGCATTACTAAATTCAATTTGCATCAATTCAGATATTTTGAAGTTATCGTTCACTTTGATATTATTTTCAGGATCACGAGCATAATTTCCATACACCATTAATGCAGCACAAATTATACCCATTACTTTTTGAGAATCTGCTCCACCATGTCCTAAAGAGAATGCTGCAGAAGAAAGTAATTGTAATCTTTTATACATATTAGATTCTTTCAACGCAGTTTGTTTCTTTCCATGAAAAAACATGTAATATAAGTACGCCAATATAAAAATAACTAACATGATTATAACAATGTTCATCATAATTGGCTTCATATCCATGTATTCTACCATGTAATTCATCAAGACGTAAATTCCAAATGAACCGGCAAGAATAATGAAAAATTTTAAAAATATTTTTCTACTCATTGTTACTAAAGCAATCGCAAATGCTATAAGCCCTCCAATAAGTGGCGATAAAAATATAAAAACAATTATTTTTAAAATTTCACCTGTTGCAATTACATCAAAACCTCCATGAGCGATTGCTGCTCCAGCAAATCCTCCAACTAAAGTATGAGAAGACGAAGAAGGAATACCTAATTTCCAAGTAAATAAATTCCAAATAGTAGCAGCAATTAATCCTGCAAGAATAACCCATAAATCTATCGAACTATTATCTACCGTTTTAGCCACAGTATTTCCAACACTCATATCGAAAACCCAAAACGCTATAATGTTAAAAGTTGCCGCCCAAATTACAGCTTGAAATGGAGATAAAACTTTTGTTGCAACTACAGTAGCGATTGAATTTGCTGCATCGTGAAAACCATTGACTAAGTCGAACAACAAAGCAATAACGATTACAACTATTAATAATTCAAACATATTTAATTGTATTTAATTAAGAATGAAATTTATTAAGCGTACTTAACAATGATAGATTCCATTACATTTCCAGCATCTTCACACTTATCTGTAACGATTTCCATTAATTTATAGATTTCTCTTTTCTTAATTAAGGTTTTAATATCATTTTCGTTCTCAAATAAATTTTCAATACTTAAATCAAAAATATCATCCGCTTGATTTTCAATACTGTTAATTTTAATAATACAACCCATTACTTTTTGAGTGTTTTTTAAATCTCTTAATTCGGTAACAGCACTATTTACAGCTAAAACAGATTCTTTTATAGCATCCGCCATTTTTCGAATTGAGCTATCTGAAGGATCAATTTTATACATATTGATTTTCTTCCCTACTTTAAAAATATAATCAGCGATGTCATCTAAAGCAGTCGCCAAGCTATGAATATCTTCTCTATCAAAAGGTGTGATAAAATTCTGACCAAGTTCCAAAAATATTTGGTGAGTTAAAACATCATTTTTATGTTCTAACTCTTTCATTTCTTTAATGATAAGTGCTCTCTTGTTATAGTCAGATTCATTAACACATAAAACTAATTTTGAAGCTATTAATTCCAAGTTAGAACTTGCATCTTCAAATAAAGTAAAAAACACCCTGTCCTTAGGTAAAAAGAATTTTAAAATTTTATTAGCCATAATGAATAATTTTTGTCAAAGATAATAGCATTTAAGTTTATAATTCATTCTCACATTTTGTTAACATAAAGATAATTTTACGTTTGAACAGTAAATTGATTCTTAATTTATTGTTTAAAACAACTGATTATCAATGTATAAAAAGAAAGTTAACATTAATTTAATGTTATCAAAAATAGAAGATTTAGAATAATTTTATATGTTTAGTGAAGATTATATATAAAAATCCCCCCATTATGATACTTTATAATGGGGGGTTGAGTCTACTTTCCAATAATTTAACAAAACTCGTTATAAGCTTCTGTTAAATTATCTGCAATCATTTGTGCCGTACCTCCTTCAATATGGTGTCTTTCTAAAAAATGAACCAATTTACCATCTTTAAATAATGCGATAGATGGAGAAGATGGAGGATAAGGTAAAAAATATTTACGTGCCTGAGCTACTGCTTCAGAATCAACACCTGCAAATACAGTTGCTAAATGTTTAGGTGCTTTATCTCCTGTAATTGATAGTTTTACACCTGGACGCATATTACCAGCTGCGCATCCACAAACAGAATTCACAACTACTAATAAAGTACCTTCTGAATTTTTAATTGTTTCATCTACTTGGTCAGCAGATACTAATTGCTCGAATCCTACATTTGTAAGATCGTTCTTCATTGGTTGAACTAATTCTTGTGGATACATATTTTATTTTTTTTGAATTATTAATTTTTACAGTACAAAAATACTAAAAATGCTTGTTTGAAGCTGTTTAATAAATATTTTCTACACATGATTTAAAAAAGATTAACAATTCATGATAAAAGTTTATATTAGCATACTTTCAAGGCTATAAAACTTTCAAAACATGAAAACATATATACTTTCTATCTTCCTACTTTCTTCAATAAGTATTTCTGTATTGTCACAAACTATAAATTTAGGAGAGCCTGCAATATTTAATGATAAGATAATAAAGACGAATAAATATTTTCAAACACCTAGTATTGATAATGATCTTGAACTTAAACTAGAACAGGAACGTCAAGAAAATAGCAAAGACAAAATTCATTATTTCGGAAAAAACAACTACGTTTCAATTAACATTTTTGAAAAAGCAGAAATAACTATTCTCCCAAATGGAGATTATTTATACCAATTTGGAATTCAATGCAAAAATGCAATTTCAATTAATCTACTATTTGATAAATTTGAATTAGCATCTGGTGTTAAGATGTTTTTAGCGGATCCAATCAAAAAAAAATACGATGGAGCTTATACACATTTAAATAATAATAATTTAAAAGTTTTAGGTACCGATGTTGTTTATTCAGACAAAGTTATTCTTGAAGTTGAGGTGCCAAAAGAAAAAGTTGGGTTATCTTCTTTAACTATTAATTCCATTATTCATGGATTTAGAGAATTAGACCAAATGGCCAAATCTTTAAACACTTCTGGAAATTGTGAAATTGATGTTAATTGCCCTTTGGGGTTAGGCTGGGAAAATCAACGAAATTCTGTCGCAATGATAATCGTAAATGGTTCTGGATATTGTTCAGGATCGTTAATTAATAATACTTCTGGTGCTATTATCCCATATTTTTTATCTGCAAATCACTGTGGAACTTCCCCTGGCGCATGGGTATATCGTTTCAGATGGGAATCTCCAGAAGGACAAGCCGATTGTGGAACAGGAGCGCCTTCTATCAATGGACCTGAAAACATGAATGTTAACGGTGGAAGCTTACGTGCTGCAAATGCCGATTCTGATTTTACTTTAACAGAATTAAATCAAGCACCTAATCCATCTTGGGGTATTTACTATAATGGCTGGGATAGAACAAATATTCCTGCTACTCAATTAACTTGTATACACCATCCAGCTGGAGATATTAAGAAAATTTCACGAGATAATAGTACGGCCGTTTCTTCATCGTTTAGTGGTGGAGTTAGCGATAGTCATTGGCAAGCTCCTTCCTGGGATGAAGGGGTAACAGAAGGTGGTTCGTCTGGTTCACCATTATTTAATCAAAACCATAGAGTTATTGGTCAACTTCATGGAGGAGATTCATACTGTGGTGCACCTGCTTCTTACCAAAATGATCATTTTGGAAAATTACAAACCTCATGGACTGGCGGTGGAACAGATGACACAAGATTAAGTAATTGGTTAGATCCAGGAAATGTTGGATCCTTATATATAGATGGTGTTAATCCTTCAATACCTAACTTAGCTGTAGATGGGGGAATTGGAAATGGAATTATCAATAAAAGTAATGCTTGTGGTGATAGTTTAACACCTGAAATTAGTATCTATAATTCTGGTATTGACACACTATTTTCTGCAACAATTGAGTATGGATTTGATGGGTTAACCGATTTGATTTATAACTGGAATGATACATTAGCAACAAATCATTCAACATCCATTTTATTGCCAAAAATACTTTTAGGTGGTGGTTCACATTCAATGAAAGCAAAGTTTATTAATAATTCTGGAATTGATCAAAACCCCTTAAATGATTCTATTTACAAAACATTTAATACCATTGTTGGTGGCGAAATTTTAACATTAAGTTTAAATATTAATTGTTATGCCAGTGAAAACAAGTGGGAATTATTAGGTGAAAATCAAACTGTTATTGCTCATGGCGGACCTTATTCTAACACTTCGACCGTTCCAATTATTGAATCATTTTGTGTAATGCCATATTGCTATACTTTTAAATTATATGATTCTGAAGGAGATGGAATAGCAGCATATGGAAGCTCATGTTTAGATGGTAGCTTTAAATTAACAGATACAAATAATGTAGTTGTAAGTGAATTAAAAGCTGAAAATGCAAATTTTGGATTTACATATGAATCTCAATTTTGCGCAAATCTTGCAGAAAAATCTGTAGAAGAACATATTACCATGTATCCAAATCCTGCAAACACTTCGTTTACGATTTATACACAAAATTTAAAAATAAAAGAAATAAATATTACCTCAATTACTGGACAAACAATATATTCAAATAATCAAAGTAATTATGCAACATCAATTGATGTAACAACTTTCTCCAAAGGAATATACTTAGTTAGAATTGAATCCGAAGCAGGTCTTTATGTGAAACAAATGGTTGTAAGATAAAGAAATCTATAAATCAAAAAAGGAATTTAATTAAGTTGCGTAATTATTTCAAAACACTGAATTTTGGTATATTTACTTTTCTTATTTTAATTTTTTAAAAATGAAACAATTTCTTCTTTT
>CALPSU020000089.1 GCA_943326315.2 Chryseobacterium gleum | reverse complement strand
GCAATTAATTTAGCAAGTTCAAAAGCATTCATTGAGTCGAGTTGAGCTCCAAAACTTTTGATCATGGTAGTAAATTCGTAGATTTTAGTTTTAGCACCTTGATTGATTGCTACCGGAAATGCATTAAAATCACAGATTACATCCCAAATCGAAACATTATATTGATTTGCAGTAATAATAATATTTTCAATAGTTGTCTTTCCAATACCTCTTAATGGGTAATTGATAACACGTTTTAAAGCTTCTTCATCTCTAGGATTTGTAGTAAGTCTGAAATAAGCTAAAATGTCTTTAATTTCTTTTCGTTGATAAAATGAAAGTCCACCATAAATTTTATAGGGGATATTTAATTTTCGCATCGACTCCTCAAAGGCTCTTGACTGTTTATTTGTTCGATATAAAATTGCAAAATCATTAAATGACAATCCTTTGCCCGTTTTTAAATCGTAAATTTTATTCGTAATTATTTTACCTTCTTCGTTATCAGTTAAACTTCGAATTACATTTATCTTATCTCCTTCAATATTATCAGTCCAAACATTTTTTTGAATTTGATCTTGATTTCTAGCAATTACACTATTAGCAGCTTCGACAATGTTTTTAGTACTTCTGTAGTTTTGCTCCAATTTGAACATTTTAAAATCAGGATAATCTTTTCTGAAATTTAAAATATTTTGAATATTAGCCCCTCGAAAAGAGTAAATACTTTGCGCATCATCACCAACAACACAAATGTTTTCATAAACTGCAGCAAGCTTTTTAACTATCAGATATTGTGCATAATTGGTATCTTGGTACTCATCAACTAAGATGTATTTAAATTTTTGTTGATAATATGCTAATACATCTGGAAAATCTCTAAGTAATACGTTTGTTTGATAAAGTAAATCATCAAAATCCATTGCTCCAGATTTAAAACATCTTGCTGCATATGCAGAATATATCCTTCCGAGTTCAGGTCTTTTAGTTTGTCTATCTTCTTCTATTATTTCTGCATTAACAACATACGCTTCAGGTGAAATTAAATTATTTTTAGCAGATGAAATTCTACCAAGTACCATTCCTGGTTTGTAAATTTTATCGTCTAGATTGTACCCTTTAATTATTTCTTTTAATAAACTTTTAGAATCTTGCGTGTCATAGATAGTGAAATTAGTAGGGTATCCTAATCGATCTGCATTGTATCTTAAAATCCTCGAGAATACAGAGTGAAAAGTTCCCATAGTAATATTTCTAGCTTCACTTGAACCTACAATTTTACCAATACGATCCGTCATTTCTCGAGCAGCTTTATTCGTAAATGTTAAAGACATAATGTTAAATGGATCAACACCTTGTTCTAGCATATAAGCAATACGAAACGTTAATACCCTAGTTTTTCCTGATCCAGCTCCAGCTATAACCATCGTCGGACCGTAAATATTTTCTGCAGCCTCTCGCTGACTAGGATTTAATTCGTCTAAATAACTCATAAATAAGATTTCTATTTTCTAAAGTCTATTACCTAACAATCTAATGCCTTTATACTACAAAGATATAAAACAAGATTCAAGGATTTTCTCCAAATTTCTTCATTTTTACTGTTTTTACTAACAAGAGGAGTTTAGGAAATTGATTTTTTAAGTTTTTATGGTTTTGGACTTAAAAAATAGGGGGTGTTTGAATATTTTTATTGTTTTTTTTGATTTCTAATCTAATTAATAGGGGGTTGTTGATAAAAAAGTTGTTTTATTTTTTGAAAAACCTTTTAATATTGATTATTTTTGAAAAAAATTAAAATTTTACTCATGGCGACTAAAAGAATGCAAGCGTATCACGATGTTTTGAATAGAACACCGAAACACATCGAATTTGAAGGTAAAATATCTGAAATTTTCGGAGAAAATGTTTTTCATGCTGAAGTAATGCGTGAATATCTTCCGAGTGAAGCATATAAATCTATGATGGATTCTGCTTTAAAAGGAACTCGTTTAGATCGTAAAATGGCTGATCAAGTTGCGTCGTCAATGAAAGATTGGGCATTAACAAAAGGAGCTACTCATTATACACATTGGTTTCAACCTTTAACTGGTTCAACGGCAGAGAAACACGATGCTTTCTTTAAGCCTGTTGGTCCAGGAAGAGCTATTGAACGTTTTGATGGAGATTTATTAATTCAACAAGAACCTGATGCATCTTCTTTTCCAAATGGAGGAATTAGAAATACATTTGAAGCAAGAGGTTACACAGCATGGGATCCATCTTCTCCAGCTTTCGTTATAGATAAAACATTGTGTATTCCAACAATTTTTATTTCTTATACAGGTGAGGCATTGGATTACAAAATGCCACTATTAAAAGCATTACATTCTATTGATGAATCAGCTACAGCAGTTTGTCAGTATTTTGATAAAAATGTTACAAAAACAGTTGCAACACTAGGTTGGGAACAGGAATATTTCTTAGTAGATTCAGCATTATTTAATGCTCGTCCAGATATTATGATGACGGGTAGAGCTTTATTTGGTCACGCTCCAGCTAAAGGTCAACAATTGGATGATCATTATTTCGGGTCTATTCCAGCTCGTATCACATCTTTTATGCGTGAATTCGAAACGGAATCAATTCGATTAGGTATTCCAGTTACAACACGTCATAATGAAGTTGCTCCAAATCAATTTGAGTGTGCGCCAATTTTTGAGGAATGTAATTTAGCAAACGATCACAATCTATTGTTAATGGATATTATGGAGAAAGTAGCTCGTAAACATAATTTCCGTGTTTTACTTCATGAAAAACCATTTGCAGGTGTGAATGGATCTGGTAAACATAATAACTGGTCATTAGGAACGGATACTGGTGTTAATTTATTAGCTCCAGGTAAAAATCCAAAGTCTAATCTACAATTCTTGACATTCTTTTGTAACACAATCAAAGCAATTCATGATTACGCAGATTTATTAAGAGCTTGTATTGCAGGAGCAGGAAATGATCATCGTTTAGGTGCAAATGAAGCGCCTCCAGCAATTATTTCAGCTTTCATAGGTTCTCAATTAACTTATTTATTAGATGAGATTGAGAAAAATGTGAAAGCTGGTAAAATGACTCCAGAAGATAAGACAGAATTAAAGTTAAATATTGGTAAAATCCCACAAATTATGTTGGATAATACGGATAGAAACAGAACTTCACCATTTGCATTTACTGGAAATAAATTTGAATTCAGAGCTGTAGGTTCTTCTGCTAACTGTGCTTCAGCAATGATTGTTATCAATACAATTGTTTCAAATCAATTACAGATTTTCAAAAAAGATGTTGATGCTCGAATCGAAAAAGGGGAGAGTAAAGACGAGGCAATTTTGAAAGAACTTCAAATAATGATCAAGGCTTCTAAGAAAATTCGTTTCGAAGGAAATGGTTACGGAGAAGAATGGGTTAAAGAAGCTGAAAAAAGAGGTTTATCTAATTTGAAAGACACACCAAGAGCATTGAAAGTTTGGGGTGATAAAAAAGTTATCAAATTATTCAATGATATGAATATTTTGACTCCTAGAGAATTAGAGGCTCGTCAGGAAATTGAATTTGAGGCGTATATTCATAAAATTCAAATTGAGGCACGTTTAATAGGTGATATAGCTCAAAATCATATCGTACCAGCAGTTATTGAATATCAGAATAAATTGATTCAAAATGTTCAAGGATTAGTTTCTGTTATTGGTGATAAAGCAGGGAAGGAAGCAGGGAAAGCTCAGCTTGAGTTATTGATTAAGATTTCAGATCATTTAAATAAAATGAAACAAGGTTGTGACGATATGTTGGCAGCCCGTAAATTAGCGAACAAAATAGAAGGTAACGAAGCGAAAGCTGTTGCTTATTGCGATAAAGTAAAGCTATTTTTTGACGATATTCGTTATCATGCAGATAAATTAGAAATACTTGTAGATGATGAACTTTGGCCATTGCCAAAATTTAGAGAAATGTTGTTTACTCGTTAATTTTATAATATAAAAATTTTAAGCCCTTTGATAAGAAGGGCTTTTTTTTGATTTATTAACTTCGTTATTCAGTATATCGGTCTAATAAAAATGATTATTTTAGCGATAATAAATAAAAACTAAAATATGAAAAAAGTGATTTTTGTAATTTTTGTTTTAGGTTTTACTTCTTCATTTTTTGGACAAATTGAACCAAAACATACTTTCACGATGGAGATTGGGATGCCTATTCCTGTTTCTAATCAAGTGTTCAAAGGGATTATGAAAAGTATCGTTTCAATATCCCCATATTATCAATACAGAATGAAAAACTCCGTAACATTTGGAGCTGGTGTAAATTATACATATTTGCAAATAGATAAATTTAAAGTGCCTACAGCTGAACCTGCAAAAGGAGGAGTTCAAAGTGGTTCTTTTTTTTTAAAAGTTGGTCATGAGAAATTTCATAATGAGCAATTTGCAACTGATTTAGGTGTTAAAGTTGGGTATACCCAAACGTATTTCACTACGAATTATAACGATTCAATTTATGGTAAACCTTTGCAAGTTAATTCGATAACAATAACTCCAACTCTGGGTTTGATATTGAGTGTTGACGAATTTTCATCGTATAGGTTAACTTTAGGATATGCGATTAATGGGTATGGTTTTTCTCCGCAAAGACTTGGTATTCATACTAATGCAGGATATGATCCATCTCAATTTTCAAAATTAACCCAATGCTTTATTGTTGGTTTTGGGTATACTCATTATTTTTCGAAAAACAAGTCACAAGATAATTAATCAAATTTAATTTAATGTTTGTTCAAACTAATTCTGTTAAAGCTATAAGAAGTTATTTTAAAGAAAAACTAGCTTTAACTTTTTCTGATAACGAAATTAAGTTGATTGGAAATGAAGTAATATGTTCGAGATTGAATCTGTCAAGGGAAGATTTAATCGGTGTAAATGATTTATTGCTTTCTGAATCAGATTTATTGTATTTTCGATCAATTGTTAAGCGATTATTGAAAAATGAACCTTTCCAATATATTACCGAAACAGCATATTTTTACGAATTAAAATTAAAATGTGATAAAAGAGCATTGATTCCTAGACCTGAAACAGAAGAATTAGTAGATTGGGTTAAAGAGTCATTTTTAAATAAAACTACTCCAGAATTAATTGCTGATATTTGCACAGGAAGTGGTTGTATAGCCCTTTCTTTAAAGTCTATTTATCTGAAATCAATAGTAATAGCTACTGATATTTCAAATGATGCTTTAAGTCTTTCGCGTGAAAATTCAGAACACACAAATTTAAACATTGAATTAATTAATTTTAGTGCTCTAGACGAATTATCCTATTTTGAAAAAGGAAATTTTATTCCAAATTCATTTGATTGTTGGGTGTCAAACCCGCCTTATATTCCAATTGTTGAGAAATATGAAATGGCATTAAATGTACTTGATCACGAGCCACACATTGCACTTTTTGTTCCAGATGATGAAGCTTTGATTTTTTATGAGAAAATTGCTAAAATGGCGAAAATTTATTTAAAACCAGAAGGCTTATTGTTCTTTGAAATTCATGAAAATTTATCTTTAGAGGTGCTAGAAATACTTGAAGATTTGAATTTTAATTCAATTGAAATAAAGTTAGATTTACAAGGTAAAACCAGAATGGTAAAAGCTAAAAAATAGATTTATAAAATGGATAAAGATCTAGCTAAGAAAGAAATTGAACATTTATCTAATGAGATAAATAGGCATAATGATTTATATTACATTGATAATAAATCTGAGATTTCTGATTATGATTTTGATATGTTATTAGAAAAATTAAGAAACTTAGAATCTGAATTTCCTGAATTTTCTTACGATTATAGTCCGACCAAAAGAATTGGAGGAGATATTACAAAAAAATTAGATTCAGTTGTTCATCGTTTTCCTATGCTTTCCTTATCTAATACATATTCAGAAGACGAAATAGTTGAATGGGAAAATCGGCTAAAAAAACTTTCAGAAGGTAAATTAGAATATGTTTGTGAATTAAAATACGATGGAGTTGCCATTGGTATACAATATGAAAAAGGGAAATTAATACAGGCAATAACTAGAGGAGATGGAGTAAAAGGTGAAAATGTAACAGCCAATGTAAGAACAATTAGAACTATTCCTCTCCAATTAAAAGGAGATTATCCTGCAGATTTTGAAATTAGAGGAGAAATATTTTTCCCATTAAAGAAATTTCAAGAATTAAATGAACAACGAATAGATATAGGTGAAGCCGAATTTGCAAATCCTAGAAATACTGCTTCAGGAACACTTAAGTTACACGATTCTAAAATTGTTGCTGAGAGAGGTTTAGATTGTTATTTGTATGGTTTGTATGGTTATGATTTACCTCTTGAAGGTCATTATGAAAGTGTTTTGAAAGCAAATGAATGGGGATTTAAAACTCCAAATCCTGAAAAAAGAATGATTTACAAAACGGATTCTATTGATGGAATTATGAAATTTATTCGTTTTTGGGATAAAAATAGAGTTAAGTTGCCTTTTGAGATCGATGGAATTGTAATTAAAGTTAATGATTACACGCAACAACAAGAATTAGGATTTACTGCTAAATCTCCACGTTGGGCAATTGCTTATAAATTTAAAGCTGAAAGAGTTGAAACAGTTTTAGAATCTGTTACATATCAAGTTGGCAGAACTGGAGCAGTTACTCCTGTGGCAAATTTAAAACCTGTTCAATTAGGAGGTACAACGGTAAAAAGAGCATCACTTCATAATTCAGACCAGATTGAAAAATTGAATTTACATTTTAATGATCTAGTTCAAGTTGAAAAAGGAGGAGAGATTATACCTAAAATCGTAGGTGTTAATCTTGAGAAAAGAATTACAAATAGCTCAATAGTTAAGTTTATAGAAAACTGTCCTGAATGTAATACTATACTAGTCAGAAGGGAAGGTGAAGTTCAGCATTATTGTTTAAATTATTTGGAATGTCCACCTCAAATAAAAGGAAGAATTGAGCATTTCATTGGCAGAAAAGCTATGAATATAGATGGGTTAGGTGCTGAAACGGTTGATGTTCTTGTTGAAAAAGGATTGATTCATTCATTTGCTGATCTATATGATTTAACGTTTGATCAATTAATAGTTTTAGATAGGATGGCGGAAAAATCTGCTGATAATTTATTAAAAGGACTAGAATCTTCCAAAAATGTTCCTTTTGAAAGAGTATTGTTTGCTTTAGGTATTCGTTATGTAGGAGAAACAGTAGCAAAAAAACTTGCTAAAGGATTGAAATCAATTGATAATATTAAAAATTCAACTTTTGAGGAATTGATAAATGTAGATGAAATTGGAGAGAAAATAGCTATTTCCGTACAGCAATTCTTTTTAGAAGATAGAAATATTAAAATTATTGATAGATTAAAAAATGTAGGACTTCAATTTGAAATTAAAGAAAAAACAGGATCTACTGAATACTTAAAAGGTTTGACTTTTGTTGTTTCAGGGGTTTTTAATACTTTTTCTAGAGATGAACTAAAACAAGTGATTGAGATAAATGGAGGGAAAAATAGTTCTTCAATTTCTTCAAAAACGAACTATTTAGTTGCTGGTGAAAATATGGGGCCTGCGAAATTGAAAAAAGCAACTGATCTTGGAGTTAAAATAATTTCAGAAGATGAGTTTATTCAATTGTTAAAGAGTTGATTGATGAACGATAAAATAAGTATTTGGGAGAGTTCTAAAAGTTTGTTGGTTTTTTATGTTTTCACGAATGCTGAAAATTTTCAAGAATTTAGAACATCTTTAGATTTGGTTTTGAATGAAAGTAATATTAAAAGACTTAAGGTTATAATTTTAAAGCAAAATACTAAAGAAATTATTTTACAACACTCTTTGTTCTCTTATATATCTGAAAATGACGTGTCTTTTTTTGGAAACAAAATTAAGAAAAGATCAAAAGTAGATATGGGTGATAACTTGGAAAATATTATATCAACACAATTTGATTTATTCTTATGTTTTGGTTCGCCAACTGCAAAAGTAATGAGGTGGTTAACAAAGTTAGATGCAACTAAAAAAGTAGGTGTAAACGGCAATGAACATTTGTTTTTTGATATGAATTTAAAAAGCTGTAATGAATCAATTGATAATAGTGTTATTTTCACCGTAAATATGTTAAATAAAATAGTTTAAAATATGAATAATATTTTTAAAGGGTCAGGAGTAGCTATAGTTACACCATTTAATTTAGATGATTCAATTGATTTTGTTGCATTAAGAAAATTAGTTAGATTTCAAATTGAAGGTGGGATTAATTTTTTAGTAGTTCAGGGAACCACAGGAGAATCACCAACGCTTTCAGCGGAAGAAAAAATGGATGTTTTAAAAACAGTCATTGATGAAAACAATGGTAAACTTAAAATAGTTTATGGAGTTGGTGGAAATAATACAAAATTGGTTGGTGAAAATTTCAAAGCTATACCAGAAGGAGTAGATGGGATTTTATCTGTTTCACCTTATTATAATAAGCCAACTCAAAAAGGAATAATTGAACATTTTAAGTATATCTCTGCTTGCACTTCTTTACCTATAATAATGTATAATGTACCAGGGAGAACAGGTTCAAATATGTCTGTGGAAACAACTCTTGAATTATCTAAAATTGAAAATATTGTAGCAATAAAAGAAGCTTCAGGAAATATGGAGCAGATAATGGAGCTAATTCGTTTAAGACCAAATGGGTTTGGGATATTATCAGGAGATGATGCTTTAACAATGCCATTAATTGCAGCTGGAGCAGATGGAGTGATTTCAGTTGTAGCAAATGCATTGCCGGAAAAATTTTCACAGATGGTTAAATCGTCTATGGAAGAAGATTTACCATCAGCAAGAAAGGAGCATTATGATTTATTTTCAATTACAAAAATGTTTTTCGAAGAAGGAAACCCTGGAGGAGTGAAAATTGCATTAGCGAAGCGAGGTATAATGAATTCGCAT
>CALPSU020000088.1 GCA_943326315.2 Chryseobacterium gleum | reverse complement strand
ATCTATATAAAAAAGGGTGCTTTAAGCCAAAATTAAAATTAATATACTGTAAATAAGATGTTTAAATATTAAACAAATCTTCGATCTTTAAACTATTCTGAATTAGTGCCGAATAGGTATTTTGTATACATCCGTAGGGAGAAATAAATACCAGTTGAAGAGATTTATTCGTTTTTGTTTCAGATTTAAATACGGCAAATTTATTTCTTAGATTTAAATCATCAGATTTAGAAAGGACATATGGTAAAGCTGAAAACTTCATTTCACAAATATTTATTACTTTGTCTTTTCGATCAATTATTAAATCAATTTGTGCTCCATCGATAGATTGTGAACTTTTCCAACTGTAAATAGAAGAATCTATACCTTCAATTCCTAATGCTGTTTTTATTTGTCGAACGTGGCTTAAACAAACTTGTTCAAAGGCATAACCAGACCAAACTAAATATTCTGAAGTGTCTATTTTAGCTAACCAATTAACTTCTTGTTTTAAATTAGGTTTGATAAATTTTAAATAAAAGGCGCTATAAAAGTCGACCAATTGGTACAACATGTTTTTCGATTTATTACCAAAAGAACTATAACTTCGAATAAAACCACTCTCTTCCAATTCCTTCAGCATCCTTGTTAAACTACCTCCGTTAGAAAACCCGGATAGTTTGATAATTTCTTCTCGTGTTAATCCTTTATTTTTGGAGGCAATTGCTTCTATTATTGCTTCGTGCTTCTCTCCGTGTAAAAAAAGAGACTTAAAAACATTTGTAAATTCATTTCGTAATAAACCATTTTTCTCAAAACAAATTGATTGAACCATCTGAAAAACACTTTTCCCTTTTTCAATTGTATTCCAATAAAAAGGAATTCCGCCCAAAACCATGTATAATTCAATTATCTGAAAATCACTTAGTACAAGTTGTTTTTCTTGCGCAAATTCTTTACATTCGGCCAATGTAAATGGCTCAATTTTAAGTTTAGCAGTAATTCTATTATGTAATCCACCTTTGTGATTGATTAATTTATTAATCATCCATGAAGCCGTTGAACCACAAACGATTAACACTATATCTTTTCTTGCAGAAGCCCAAGCGTTCCAAAAATGTTCTAATGCTTGAAGAAAATTACTATTCTTCGAATCCAACCAAGGCAACTCATCTATAAAGATTACTTTTTTAGAGGCAGTATTATTTTCTATTATAATTTTTAAAACTTGAAAAGCATCCAACCAAGATTTTATTTTTCCCTCATAAGCAGGATATTGTTCTTTGATTGCTATTTCAAAATTCAATAATTGCAATTGTAAATTATAATTGGCCGTACCCGTAAATTGAAACGAAAGACGATCTTGAAATTGAGTGCGAATTAAGTATGTTTTTCCCACTCGCCTTCTTCCATAAACTGCAATAAATTCAGATTCTGTAGAATTATATTTTTTCTCTAAGATTTCTATTTCCTTTGCTCTTCCAATCATATAATTATACTTTATCTACACAAATATAACTACTTTAAGCCAAAATAACAATTGATTTTGGCTTAATCTATATAAAAAAGGGTGCTTTAAGCCAAAATGGATGTTAAATGCATCTTTTTTACTATCTATTTTCTGCAAATTTGCGGTAAATATTTTATTTTACGCTAAATTTAAAACCATTTGTATTTGCTCTGAAACTTGGTGCATACATACATTCTATAATCGCTGACCCAACTGTTAAATCTCCTTTTCCGGATGCGAAAACTTCGTATTCGAATGTGTATGAACCTTTTGGTAGATAATCAATAAAAATTTCTGTAGATGCATCTTTGCTAATTTGATAGTAACCAACCTTTGAATAATGGTAACCAGATAATGATTCTCTCGATTCAAATCCTGATGCTTTAGAATCTTTAAGATGTACGAATTCCATTTCACGATTCGATGTAACTGTCATTTTAACTTTTATTTTTGATCCAACTTCTAGTTTTGAAGAAAGTGTTAATTCTTCTTCTATTCCTTTATTCTCTATATAGAAATGGCGTTCAATACGAATATCTCCATTCGATTTAATTACCTTATCCATATCTTCTAAATATTGGAACTGAATAGCTCCAAAGACTGGTTGTTCATTTTCTGTTTTTACAATTAAATTTGCTTTTCCTGGCGTAATATCTTTGCCTGTCCAACGAAACGTAGAACCTGAATCATTTTTTAATGTTCCTAAATCTGTTCCATCTCCTAATTTTACTTTTACACTTTGAGAAAGTTGATTTTGGATAATTATTTTATTATTTAACAATGCATAACAAGCCATCGTTGAAGATTTAGTTGTTTCCCAGGCATTCGTTCTTTTTTGTTGTAATAACCAAAGTTGCATTTGTTTTACTTCTTTATCCAAGCCACCGATCATAGTGAAAAATTCTATTAGTGCACTTTGAGTTTCAACTTGAGATTGATTCCAATAATATCCATTTTTATTTTCATTCCAATACATTCCCATCTCTGGCTGTTTGGTTGCACGATCTAAAATTGAGTTTTTTATTTTTTTTGTAAATTCCTGATCTTTCAATTGAAAGGCACTCATTCCTGCCAAAGCCTGGGTATATAGTCCGAATTTGGTCCAATCTTTTTGTAAACAAGATTGATAGTAATTTACTACATCTGTTTTTGGAAGGTTGAAATAAGATCGAGTAATTAACCAATGAATATGTAAATCCGATAATCCAAATCCTTTTATTTTATCTTCTTTTTTCAATTCAGAGAATTGCCTTTCATATTCACTTTCTAAAAATCTCAAGGCATTTTCAACGATTTCTTCTTGAATAGGAATACCTAATCTTTTCAATTGGCCAAAACCTGAAACAATGTGTTGGGTAATATAAACATTAGATTGATTTAGTCCAAACCAACTCCATCCTCCATCCGAAGATTTTAAATCATTCAGTTTATTTAATGCTGAATAGATGTTATTATTCAAATTATTTTCATCAAATAAGAAGGCCAAATGTTGTCTTTTTTCTGATTCATTTTGGGCATCCATCAACCAAGGAGTTTCCGATAATACAATAGATTTTAAATCATTATTTTTCTCTAATTCAGATAGAAATGCACTTGGGCTAGTTTCTTTCCAAGATTCTATAACTTTTTTAAATGTAGGATTTTCTGCTAATATTTTTTGGGCTAAAACATTTCCAAAATATCTCGCAAAGGTTTGTTCGGAACTCTCATAAGGAAACTCCATTAAATAAGGTAAACTCATTAAGGTTGTCCAAAGGGGTTGGGTTTGCATTTCTATACTCAAAGAAATTTTCTCAGCTGTTTTAGAAAGTTGATTTATTTTTTCGAAAGAAAAAGTTTGTTCTCCAGCAGTATTTTTAACAAATGGTTTAGATTCTGAAATCAATATTCTATTTGAAAGAATTGGCAATGCTTTTTTCTCAGCATCCGAAAACGAATTCCCTTCTGCTTCGATTAGATAAGCAACTTGATTCATTTTTCCTGAAGGAATATTTAAATTCCAAGAAACTTCCTGATTTGCATTTGCATTTATTGTAATTTTTTGTTCGGTTAAATCACCAAATAAAGAAGAAACATCTTTTTCAGTAATTGGATCAATCATTTTTAATCGAACAGTAAAGGATTGACTTTTATTGGTTCTATTAATCACTTTTGAAGAAAACAAATAGGTATCTCCTTCTCTAAAAAAGCGAGGTTCATTTGGTTCAATCATTACTTCTTTCTTAGCTATAAACGTTTGTTCAAAATACCCAGTTTTTAGATCTTTTGAATGTGCGAATGCCATAAACTGCCATTTTGTTAATGCGTCTGGAAGAGTAAATTCAAAGTTATAATTCCCTATTGTATCCGCATAAACTGTTGGGTAAAAGAATGCAGTTTCGTTAAAGTTAGTTCGAGGAACATCTGCTGGTTTTTCTTCTTTTTTAGTATCCGAAAATTCTACTACTTTATTAGATTGTTCATAGGCTATTTTAGATTCAGAATTTATACTCGGAACAGAACTTTTCATATTCGACTTCAACATTACTCCTTTTATGGTTTCGCTATTTAATTCGTGAAAAGAAAAATAGGTATACCATTTTGAATTTTCATCCAATAAATAATTAGAAGATTGTTCTTGCCAACCGGAATATAAATAAAGTTTCGAAAAATAGGAAGTGTCCCAAGTATGAGAGATGAATTGATTTAAAGATGCATCATACATTCCAACCATTAATTCAGATGAAGAAACAGCATTTTTTTTAAAATCAGAAACTGAAACAGTCCATTTTTCTTTACTTCCTGGTTTTAAATAATCACGAATTGTTTTAAGTTTTACGTCTAATTCTTTCTCTTTATTTTCAATTTTAATAAAGATAGATTGTTTGATTAACTTGCCATTTTTATTCGTAATAAAGGATACTAAAAATCCATTTTTTTCTTTTTCAGTTATAGGAAATTTTAACGATTTTCTATTTTTTACTGTTAGCCATTCACTTTTCGTTTCTTTCAAAGAGTTTTGATGTTCAACAAAAACATTTAATACTTCATGAGAGCTACCTATTAAAATTTCTGCAACATCACCTAATTTTAGATTTACTTTGGTTGAAATTGCCCAAAATTCACTCAAATGTTGTTTTTCTTGCGAAGAAGGAGATATATAATTAAATGATTTTGAGTCTACGATTTTCTCGCCTGTTTCATCTATTGTGCTTACTAAAAGTGCGTAACTTCCAGATTGATTTTTCAGTAATAGATTCAAATCCAAAGATTCTCCAGATATTAATCTTCCGGTAGCTATGGAGTCTGATTTCTCATTGTTTTTATCTGTAAAATAGTAAATAGTAGGAAAAACTTTTTCAAATTCTTTGGCATTAAAACCTTTATATTCCGCCTCTTCTAAAGTTGCTGTGTACCATTTTTTTGAAGTTCTTTTTTCAAGAATGTAGTTTATTTTTGCTTCTTTTTTCTCAACCCCTTGACTATTCTGAACGCGAATATTTATTTTATTTTCAATGGTTGAAACTAAGTTTTCAGCTAAATCCATTGAAATCGTATAGCTTTCATTCCCAATATAAATTGAAGATGTTGCTTCTTGAACTTCGCCAGATATATCTGTTACTAAAGCATTAAATGAAAAATGGGATCCATGTAAATATTTACTTTTTTTCGGTAAAAATGTAAATTTGAATTCACCATTTAGATCCGTTTTAATTTCGATTTCTTGAGAAATATTTCGTTCGTTATAATGAACATCGCACCATCTCGGGAAATAATTATTTTGGTTAATTGTTAATTTTATCTTCGAATCGGAAATAGGATAACCAGCAAAAGCTTTTACTATACCAGTAACTGTAAGGGAATCTCCTAATTTAATTTTTCCTTTAATTTCATTGAACGAAACTTCAAAAGTTGGACGTTTATACTCTTCCACTTTGAAGTAATGGTTTGCAATATCGTTCACAGTAATAGATATATCCCCTAATAAAAATCCATTTTGAGGGAGAATAAAACTACCTGAAACACTTCCAAATTTATTAGGTAACATTTCACTTTCCCAAATTGTTTTTCCGTTTTGATCTTTTACTTTAATATTAACTTTTTGATCTGTGTTAATTGTAAGCTCTTCTTTTTTATTAATTAAACTAATCGTTTTAAAATTTACCGTTTGAGAAGGTCTATAAATTGATCGATCTGTGTATGTTTTGAAAATTATATTTTCAGTAGGTTCAATATAATTGGAAGAATAAATAGAGCTTGAAATACTATCATTTTTATATTTTATGGTGTAATTAAAATAACCTTCGTTATTAAAATATGCCAAACCTTTTTCATTTGAGTATATTTCACTTTTTGACTTTGAATCATTTTTAATAAGCGTTATAATTGCCTTTTCAATGGGAAGTCCATCTAACGAATTGGAGATCAAAAATTCAGTTTTTCCGTTATCCGATTTTGTATTCACTTGAATTGAGCTAACCTGAATAATTTTGTATGCAAAATGATTTTTTTTCTGATATAAGGAATCTACTTTAAAGAGGTCTTCTATTTCTTTTTCTGTTTTAGCAGTTATAAATAAATATTTCCCATTTTCAATTATTTTGGGTAATATAAAGTCTTTATCATGCGTCAGGTGAAGAGAGTCACTCGTAAAATTTAAAATTTGAGAATTGTAAGAAGTTACTTTCAAATGTTTCAGCGGATTTAAAGTATTAGATATTCCTTCTTTTTCAACTTTATAAATCTTAAAAACAGCTGAGGTTGTGTTTCTATACTTCGTACTTAATAGAATTTCTTTACCCTTTATTACATCTCCTTTAATTGAGAAGTTAAAATCTTCTGAAAAAATATACTCTTTCAATTGAGTCATTTTTTCTTTGAATTGGGATGTGGGAAAAGTTTTGATTGATTCATCAATTTTCCTTAGAGCAATTAAACAATTGTTTTTGGATGAATTATTTGTTTTCCAATGGTAATTATTTTGGGACTCTTCAACTAATTCATTTGCTATATGATATGTAAACCTAGAAGAAGAAGGAGAATCTTTGAGAAATTTTTCAAATCTTTTATACCCATTAATTAATAGTTTATCTCGATTAAAACTGTTTACTTTTTCAAAAGTGGAGGCTTGATATACATCGTTTAATCTTCGTTCCACCCAAAAACTGTAGTTTTCTAAACGTTGATTTTTAAGACAAAGTTGTTCAATATGATAATAGAGTTGAAAATTGATATTGGATGAATCTTCAAATCCTTCTGCTTTTAATAAATCATTTGTTAATCCAAAATAAGTGGAATCTGAGACTGATCGATTATCGTACGAGAAATGATTTCTATAATCACGAGGTGCGTTAATTGTTTTATAAGCTATTAATTCAAATAAAGAAGCTGAATTTTTAAAAACGTCATCCTCATTTTCAAAGTTTTGTAAACTATTTGATGCAACTTTCATTAGTTCCATTGGTTCATTGAAACTCTTTTTTTTATAGAATGCAATTAGGTGATCGTATTTGTTGTTACCTAATTTTTGTTGTTTACCTTCAATATTCCACACCAAACTTTCATCGTTAAAAGTTAATTTACCTTGAAAATATAAGTTATTTGTCCATTTTATTAATTGTAAATACAATAAATTATTCATGGGAAAAGGAATACTTTCAGTCATTTGAGAATAATCCCAAACAAATTTTTGACTTTCTTGATTTTCGAATTGAGCTTGATTTATTAATTGATCTAATTCATTAAGTGTATTCCAAAATTCTTGAATATTTTTTTCTGAAATTGCTTTTTTCTGAATGATTTTTACTTTTAGAATTGCTTCTCGAAACAAGCCATTTTCTTTTAAATTAGTTATTTCGCTCCAATCGTAGGAAGCTGTTTTAGTAGGAATTGAAATTGACGGATACTCAGTTATAGATCCTAATTTTTGACCAAATGAAAAGTGAATTGAAATCAGCAGTGCTAGAATCGTTAATGTTATAAATTTCATATTTTTTCAGCTTTATTTTTGAATCCTAAATTTACTCTATAAGCTACTAATGCAGGTATTCCGATTATAAATAGAAATGCCATAAGATAACCTTTTGGCAAGAGGTGAAACGTTTGAATACCTTTTAAATCCGTTTTTGAATATTCCAAACCTGAAACGAAATATAAACTTAACGGACGTTTTTCAACCAGTGTTACTAATCCTTTTTGATAGACAATCTCTCCATCGAAAATATTGATAGGAAGAAGTAAAAACAAAAGAAAAAGTACAAAAAATAGGATTAAAAATGTATTTATTGGTTTACTAAAAATTCGTTTCATAGTGTACTAATTTTAATTCGAAGATACATAATTTTTATGAATTGGGATTTTTAACCACAGGGGATTCAAGTAGTGTAAAGATTTTCACGAAGTTTAAAATATTCTTATATCAAATCTGTATGAGATTTTGATTTTATTTTAAAAAAAACATTAAAAAAGCCCCGAAGAAATATCTTCGAGGCTTAATATTTAAAAATTATGTAATAGCTTTTTTGAGTTTCTTACAAGATTTTAACTGAATATTTATTATTGTACAATCACTTTTTCTATTGAGTCATTTATTTGCAAGAAATAAATACCCGGATTTAATGATTTTACATCAAAAGTTTCAAGTGAAGAGTTAGTATATTCTCTTGATTCTATTAATTTACCATCAGCTGAAATAAATTTAATTGTTCCATTTCTAGAAGTTAATTCTGAGAATGAAATAGAAATTACATCATTTGATGGATTTGGATAAATTTTGAAAGGAGCAGTAATATTTTCCTCTAAACTAGCACATTTACTTACTGTTATTGACTTTGAATATGTAGTAGCACAGAAATTAGAAGATGGTGTAAAAGTAAACTCAAACAGACCCTCTACATCAGTATTAACTAAAGTAACATTTGCGCTCTGAGTTCCCGTAGACCATACACCTGTTATTGCTAAAGTATTTGTAGAACTTGTTGGTAATGAAATTGCTATAGACCCTTTACAAACTAAATCTTTAATTGTAAATGTAGGTATTACCTTCGTATCAATTGAAACAACTTTTGGAGAAGAAACAGAAGAACATCCATTTACATCTGTTACTTTTACTGTATAGCTACCAGCTTCTGAAGTAGAAAAACTTTTAGTAGTTGTACTTAAAGCTGTTGAACCTTCTTTCCATTCATAAGTAGAAGCATCTGAAGATGTTAATAGAACAGAACTTCCTTCACAGAAAGATGAGTTACCAGTAATTGTTGCTGTTGGTAATGGATTTACAGTAACAACTGTTACGTTTGATGTTTCTATAATCCCTGTATTTCTACTCGCTAAACATCTGTATCTCGATCCATTTAACGAATTTGAAGAAGTAATTGATAATTTACTTGTTTCAACATCTGCATAAGTAGCATCGTTAGTTAGATTAGTGAATACACCATTCGATTCTACTTGCCATTGGTATTTTGTTGCATGTTGAGCAGCTATTGAAATTTCAATTACTTCATTTTCACATTTTGTATACGAGTTAGAAGGTTGTTGAGTAATT
>CALPSU020000087.1 GCA_943326315.2 Chryseobacterium gleum | reverse complement strand
TACCATAGTAATCATGCCCCATTAAACCATCTGGCATCCTTGGATCATATACTGCAGTGTCACCAGAAGGGTAATTAAATACTACAACATCGTTACGAGTAACTTTTGACAATCCAGTTAGACGTGTGTATTTTACAGTTTCTAAATCGGAATAAGATTTTACTGTAACCCAAGGAATTGTATTGTGAACTAAAGGAAATGATAAGGGAGTAACGGGTACTTTTGGTCCGTAAGCTAGTTTGTTTACGAATAAAAAATCTCCTACTAATAAAGTTTTTTCCATAGATCCAGTTGGAATTTGAAATGGCTCAAAAACATATGTTCTAATAATACTTGCTGCTATCAAGGCAAACATAATAGAATCTCCCCATTCTTTTACTTTGGTTTTATGTCCAGGTTTCTCTCTTGAGATAGCATTTAATCCTAATGCAATCACATGGCCAATTATCGGTAAAGAAAGAAAAAGGGCTAAATGATCACCCCAAGATCTGTCATGAACTTCTTTGCCGTTCATCCAATTTGTTTCAGGTAAAATATCATTTTCAGCCTTCGCTATTTTTGCCATTATTAAATAAGGGAAAAATATTCCTTGCAATGTGTCTGTAAATGAATAATAACCAAAACGACGAATGTAACTAGTGTTTACTACTGCAAGCATTACCAAGTGAACACCTGGAAAAATTAAAAGTAAAGACCACCAGGGTTTATTACAACTGATTTTAAAAGCAATGTAATAGTTATATCCTGGAATTAAGGCTTCCCAAGATTTTCGGTCAGCTTGATCAAAACTTTTCCACCACATTGCTAAATATGGATGAACTAAAATAAAAATATAAAAATAAAAAGCATTCATAGTTTAAAAATTTAAAACATCGTTCATTTGGAAAATACCTTCTTTACCATAAAGCCATTCTGCTGCAATTACAGCTCCTAAAGCAAATCCTTTTCTATTATGAGCCTCATGGATTATCTCAATAGTATCGATATCTGAAGCGTATTTTACATTGTGTGTTCCTGGTACATCTGGCTTTCTATAAGAAGTTAATGAAAGTTGATTTTTATTCGTGTGAGGTACCTCATTATTACCTAAAACCCAGGATAAATAATCACTATTATTTTCTAATATATTATCAGCAATCGAAATGGAGGTCCCGCTTGGTGAGTCTATTTTTTGTAGATGATGAATTTCTTCTATTGAAGCTTTATATTCATTTTTACCAGACATTAACTGAGCTAATTTCTTGTTTAATTCAAAAAAAACATTAACACCAATACTAAAGTTTGAAGCGTGTAATAAGCTTCCGTTTAAATCGTTAACTCTGCCTTTAACGTAATTCAATTGATCGTTCCAACCAGTAGTTCCAACAACAATAGGGATTTTACTTTCCAAGCAGAAATCAATATGGTTTATTGCTAATTTAGGTTGAGTAAATTCAATTGCAATATCTACATTAGAAAAATCGGCATGTTTAACACTAAGTTCACTATTGCAAATAATTGTGATTTTATGTCCTCGGTTTTCTGCAATTTGTTCAATTGCTTTCCCCATTTTTCCGTATCCAATAAGTGCTATATTCATTTTGAAAGTAATGTTTTAAAAAATTAGAATTTAAAGTTACTCGATTTTTGTTTTTCATGAAAATTAAAACTCATACCTAAACCTATTGAGTTGAAATTATATAATTTTGGTTTTATTTGAAATGTTAAATCTTCTGATAGGTCAAACTTAACAAAATGAGCTTCAATACCAGCATCAATTAATTGAATTAAATACGTAGCACCGAATGCAAGTGTAAATAAATCTCTTCGACTTAGGTATTTATTGTATAAAGTTAAGATTCCGTCTTGATCGTATTTATCCCACTTAGGATTTGAAGTTAACAAAGGATTTGCAACTCTATATATATATTCCTCTTTCAAAGAAGATTGGTAACCTTGATTTTTACCTAATAAGAATCCAGTTGTACCTAAAACAGTATAAATTAAAGGAATTTTCCAGAAAATTTTATTTTTTCCTTTAACCCCTTTTTCTATGTGTATAGAATTGTATATTTGGCCAGAGCCAGGTATAATTGCTGAAAGATATACTGCTTTTTTTATAGAATGTTTTGGAACAGAATCTTGAGCAAGACTATCAACCTCTTGAGAGAACAAAAGAGGGCTTAAACATAAAAATGCGATTATTAAACGCAGTTTCATTATTTGTTTAAAATTTCGATAATTCTATTCAAATCAACTTCTGAATTGAAATTAATAATTATTTTTCCTACACCATTAATAGTTTTTCTTAATTCTATTTTGGAAGCAAGTTTGTCAGATAAATGTTCTTTAAAGATAGATTGCACACCAGATAATTCAACCTCATCCAAAGTTGGCTTTAAAGTTGGTTTTTCTCTTTCATTATCTGATGGCTTAATATGTCCTTGTCTAATTAAGATTTCAACATCCCTTACGGATAAACTTTCTAATAATATTTTATTAAAAATAGACAATTGAAGCGCTTCATCACCAGCGGAAACTAATGCTCTAGCATGCCCCATGGAAATTAAATTATCTCTAACTCCAGCTTGGATTTCAACAGGTAGTTTTAAAAGTCGAATATGATTTGTAATGCTTGAACGACTTTTAGAGATTTTTTGACTTAATTGTTCTTGTGTTAACGAACAATCGTCAATTAAACGTTGGTAAGAAAGAGCAACTTCTATAGAATTTAAATCTTCACGTTGAATATTTTCAACCAATGCCATTTCGAGCATAGATTGGTCATTAGCAACTCTAATATATGCTGGAACTTCAGTTAAACCTGCTAATTGTGAAGCTCTAAATCTTCGTTCACCAGATATTAATTGATATTTATCTCTTCCTAGTTTACGAACAGTTAATGGCTGAATTATCCCATGTAATGAAATAGAATTCTTTAATTCTTCCAATGCTTCTTCCTCAAAATTTGTTCGAGGATTGAATGGATTTGCTTCGATGTTATTTATAGATAACAAAGCAATTGATCCTACTACGTCAGAAGAATTTGCTCTTGAAGTAATATCAGTGTTAGCATTTTCAAGTAAGGCGCCTAAACCTTTTCCAAGTGCTGAGCGTTTTTTGGTATTAGATGTCATTGTCTAATTCAATTTTTTTAGTGTCGTTACTAATTTTAGTTACATTGTTTTTCTGTAATACTTCTCTCGCAAAATTAAGGTAATTAAAAGATCCTTTACTTGATGCATCGTGCATAATAATCGTTTCTCCAAAGCTTGGAGCTTCTCCTAATTTTGTATTTCTATGAATTACAGTATCGAAAACTAATTCCTGAAAATGAGTTTTAACTTCTTCAACAACCTGATTAGCTAATCTTAATCTTGAGTCGTACATTGTTAAAACAATACCTTCAATTTCTAGAGCCTCATTAAGTCTACCTTGAACTATTTTAATAGTATTTAATAATTTACCCAAGCCTTCTAAAGCAAAATATTCACATTGCACGGGAATCATTACAGAATCGGATGCGGTTAGTGCATTTACAGTTATTAAACCTAAAGATGGAGAACAATCAATGATGATAAAATCATAATCATCTTTAATTTTTTCTAAAGCGATCTTTAACATGTACTCACGATTAGGTAAATCGATCATTTCAATTTCAGCTCCAACTAAATCTATGTGAGATGGAAGTAAGTCTAAATTTGGATTTTGAGTATGTAAAATTAATTCATTTGGATGCACACCATTTATTAAGCAATCGTAAATGTTATTTGTGCTTTTAGGGTCAAATCCTAAACCTGAAGTAGCATTTGCTTGAGGGTCAGCATCAACGACAAGTGTTTTATATTCTAAGACTCCAAAACATCCACCAAGATTTATTGCTGTAGTTGTTTTTCCAACACCTCCTTTTTGATTCGCTACTGTGATAATTTTACCCATTTGAAATAAATTGAATGATAAAGGTACGTCAAAGTATGCTTATAAAGGGGATTAATATTAGGATTTTATTAACATTTTAGAGTAATAAAAATTGATTTTTCAGGTTTGAAAGTTTTATCCCTTTTTTTCAGACAATTGCTTTTTATACATTTCTGAATAAAGCCCTTCTAAATTCATCAATTCAAAATGAGAACCTTCTTCAATTTTTTCTCCATTTTCAATCACAATTATCTTATCCGCATTCCTCAATGATGAAATTCTATGACTAACTATTACTGAAGTTTTCAATTCTGAATCAGTTTTAAGGTTACTCAATATAATCTCTTCTGTATCAGTATCTACAGCGGATAAACAATCGTCCATTATCAATAGTTTAGGCTTTCTGATTAACGCTCTAGCGATACTAACCCTTTGTTTCTGCCCACCACTTAAATTTACACCTCTTTCACCTAATAATGTTTCAAATTTATCTTTAAATTGCTCAATATTATGGTATATATGTGCTTTCTTAGTTATTGAAATTAATTCCTCATTTGAAATGTTTTTAGCATTGGATCCAAATTTTATATTATTTCCAATTGTATCCGAAAAAAGAAAAACATCTTGAGGAATTACACCAGTTTGTTTTCTGAAATCATGAATATTGATATTTTTAATAGTTTGATTATCAATTAAAATTTCTCCTTGATCTGCATCAAACTGCCTCATTATTAGGTTTAATATTGTAGATTTCCCGCTACCTGTTTTTCCTACTACAGCAAATGTTTCATTTGGATTAACTTTAAAACTTAAATTGTGAATTGCTTTAATTCCTGAATTTGGATATGTGTAACTTACATTTCGAAATTCAATAGATCCATTAAAATTAAAAGGTAAGTTATTTTCATTCTTGATTTCAGGTTCTTGCCTTAAAAAATCATTAATTCTTTCTTGTGAAGCGGATGCTCTTTGAATAATTGAGGTTACCCAACCAACACTTGCGAATGGCCATGTTAAAATGTTTATATACATAATGAAAGCAATAATATCACCTAGTGTAATTGTGTTATTGTAAGTCATTAAACCTCCTGTGTATATTGAAAGAACAGTACTTATACCAATTAAAAATGTGATTGTAGGCATAAACATAGCATTCACAAAAACTAACTTCATGTTTCGCTTTTTATACTCATTTGCAGATACAGAAAATTTACTATTAATCTCTTTTTCTCTACTGTATGCTTTAACTACTCGTATTCCTGAAAAAACTTCTTGAATTAATGTCGACATTTTTGATTGCTCAATTTGAACTTCCTTGCTCAGTTTATTCATTTTACTAGATACTTTATATACCAAAAATGACATAATAGGTAAGGGGATTAATACAAATAGTGTAAGCTGACCATTTATAGCAATCATTTTTGAAATTACTAAAAAGAATAATGCAATTAAATTTAAAGTATACATAACTCCAGGTCCGAGATACATTCTAACTTGACTTACATCTTCAGAAATTCGATTCATTAAGTCACCTGTATTATTTTTTTTAAAAAAAGAATAATCTAATCTTTGGTATTGATTATAGATTTCATTTTTTAAATCATACTCAATTAATCTTGACATGATAATTATACTTTGACGAAGTAAAAATAGGAAAAGACCTTTCATGAAAGCTAAAAACATGTAAAATCCACCTATTTTAAGCATTAGATACAAAAAATCCGAAGCAGTTTTTAATTTCGTGTTATTAAAGAGGTTATCGACCGTATTTTTCACGAACATAGGCATTTGCACACCAAAATAGTTTGACAATATGATAAATATCACACCTAAAAGCATGTGCCATTTATATTTAAAAAAATATTTATTGAGATAGCTCAGTGACTTCATACGATATTTTCCTATTTTTGCATTGTCTAAAATTGCATATCGGTGCAAAAGTAAACATTAGACTTGAAATAACATTCTATAACTTTTATTGTTAATATGTTCGAAGTAAAAGAAATTCAAGATACGGATTTAGCGGCAAATCCGGTCATTGCTCAAATGAGCAAGTTTAATCACGAACAAATTCTGTTCTGTAATGACAATTCAACTGGACTAAAAGCTATCATAGCTGTCCACAATACAGTTCTTGGACCTGCATTAGGAGGAACAAGAATGTGGATGTATAAAAACGAAATGGATGCTTTGAACGATGTTCTTCGTTTATCTCGTGGAATGACCTACAAAAACTCAATTTCTGGATTAAATCTTGGTGGAGGTAAAGCTGTAATTATTGGCGATTCCTATACAATGAAATCCGAAGCCTTAATGAGACGATTCGGTAAGTTTGTGAACAGTTTAGCAGGAAAATATATTACTGCAGAAGATGTAGGTATATCCACATTAGACATGACTTATGTGAAAATGGAAACAGATCACGTTGTAGGTTTACCTGGGAAAAGTGGTGATCCATCTCCGGTTACAGCGCATGGAGTTTACATGGGGATGAAGGCTTGTGCTAAAGAACAATTTGGATCAGATTCATTAGAAGGTAAAAAAGTAGCTGTTCAAGGTGTAGGTCATGTTGGTGAATATTTAGTGAAATTTCTTCGAAATGAAGGCGCTATAGTTTCTATAACAGACATTCACGAAGCTACTTTAAAGAGAGTTTCTGAAACGTACGGCGCAAACATTGTAGGCTTAGATGAAATTTACGATATCGATATGGATATATATGCACCTTGTGCTTTAGGCGCAACGGTAAATACGGATACATTAGCTCGATTAAAATGTTCAATTATAGCTGGTGCTGCAAATAATCAACTACAGCAAGAAAATATTCATGGTGTTGAAGTGATGAAAAAAGGGATTATTTATGCTCCTGATTTCGCTTTAAATGCAGGAGGTGTAATAAATTGTTATTCTGAAGTAAAAGGACTTTCTTCTGAATGGGCAATGAGTAAAGCGGATGAAATTTACAATACGATTTCTACAATTGTAAAACGTTCAAACACTGAAAACATTCCAACGTATCAAATCGCTAATAAATTGGCGGAAGAAAGAATTGAATCTATAGGTAGAGTGAAATTACCTATGTAAACGAAAGTTCAATACAATTTAAATTAAACTTTCAAAAAAAACAAATAATGCTGAATAGAAGACATTTAAGAATCAAAGTATTACAAGCACTTTATGCTTATTACCAATCAAATGAAGAAAGTTTTCGCAGAACTGAAAATGAAATGCTTCAAGCTATTGAAAGAATTTACGATTTATACATCTATTTAACATTAACTTTTGGAGAATTAACTGCAATTGCTGCTCACCGTGTTGAAGAAAACAAAAAGAAAATTAGACCTTCAGAGGATGAAATGAATCCGAACATGAAATTTATTGACAACGAACTTATTAAAATGTTGGTTGAAAGTAGAGAATTAAGACAAATTTCTGAAGAAATCAAGGTTAATTGGGTTGGTGATGATCATCAAGAAATGTTTAAAAAAATGCTCTTACATATTCGTGAAAGTGAAACGTATTTTGAATACATGAACAGCGATGCTAAAGGTTTTGAAGCAGATAAACAATTTGCTATAAATCTTTTTAAAATAGAAATTGCTAACTATCCATTATTAAATGATTTCTTTGAAGAAAAAAGTATTCAATGGATGGACGATATAGATCTTGCATGCTCAATGGTTGTTAAAACTATTAAAGGTTTTGATGAAGAGGGTAGTCATGTTATTTTATCCCTTTATAAAGATAAAGAAGATGAATTAGAATTTGTACGTGAATTATTAAGAAAAACGATCTCTTTAGAAAAAGAAAATGTAGCATTAATTGATGATTTAACAAAAAATTGGGATATTGATCGTATAGCTAAAATGGATGTTGTTTTAATGAAAATGGCTATTACTGAATTTCAGATTTTTAATAGTATTCCAACCAAAGTTACTTTAAACGAGTATATAGAAATTTCTAAATTTTATAGCACTCCTAAAAGTCACACTTTTATTAATGGAGTATTGGATAAAGCAATAGATTCATTGACAAAAGATAAGAAAATTTTAAAAGTAGGAAGAGGATTAATAAACTAATTTTCTTGAAAGTTTGATTGATGTTAATATTAAATAAAATATGAAAAATAAGTTTGTTGTATTTATCGCTTTTACTCTTTTGTTACAAGCATGTGGAGGATCTGATAAGGTTGAAATTGGTAATAAAACTTCGATGGAAGTTAATTTAGTATATGATGCAGGAGATGTTCTAAAAGGAGAAGTTATTGATGCTAAATTCACAATTAAAAATACAGGTGATTTCCCACTAGTTTTAGGTGAAGTAAAAGGATCTTGTAGCTGTACGGTTGCTGAAAAACCTGAAAAACCAATTCCTCCAGGAGAAGAAGGTGTTGTAAAGGCACATGTAACTACTTCATCCGCAAGCGCTGGTGTTTTAGCTAAAGTTGTTAATATTGTTTCAAATACTCAACCGGCTAGAACAGAGGTTGTTATTAGGGCTAATATTTTAGATAAGTAATAAATTAAATTAAAAATAAAAAAGATGAATCAACAAATTGTAATGTTAGTTTTAATCTTAGTGGTGTTTTATTTCTTTATGATTCGCCCTCAGATGAAAAAACAAAAAGAATTGAAAAAATTTAGAGAAAGTATTAAAGTAGGTGATAAAGTTGTTACTATAGGTGGTATCCATGGTAAAATTTTAGAATTAAATGACACTACTGTTTTAATCAGTTCTGAAGGAAGTAAAATTCGTTTAGATAAGTCAGCTATATCTACTTCTTCAGAAGATTTATTATCAGCAGTTAAATAAGTTATTAGAAATCAGTTTTTAGTGATAAGTTGGTTTAACGATTACTTAAAAAACGAAGTTCTTGAAAAAAAGTTCGAGTTTTACTCGGACTTTTTTCTTTTTGTACTATTTTTAGCCATAATTAATTTATCAATATTCAATTATCAATTCAAAATGAAATCTATTTTACTTTATTTTACACTTGCGTTATTAGTAATTTCTTGTACTTCGAAACATGAATATGTGGATTGCGGTCCATGTGGTTTAAATATGAATAGGGTAGAAGTGGCTGAATCTCCAGAGGAAGCAATGTTACAAATCAAAAAAG
>CALPSU020000086.1 GCA_943326315.2 Chryseobacterium gleum | reverse complement strand
AGAAGTACTTCATTGAAATCTCGCAAAGCATTTTCATAATTTTTTAATTGAAAATAAGAATTACCTCGATTATAGAATGCGTTTAAGTCTGAAGGATTAAGCGAAATTGTTTTTGTGTAAAATTCAATTGCTTTATCAAAATAAAGCATGTCAAAATATACATTTCCAATATAAAATGAAACATCTTTATTTAATCCATTTGCAGCTGTGTATTTTTGAAAATAAAAAAGGGCTGAGTCTAAATTACTTTTATAGGAGTAATCTAGCCCTTTTTTCATGTCGTTATCTTGTTGACTATAAATAACTTGAGCGTTAATTATAAAAAGAGATAAAAAAATATATTTGCTTAATTTGTTTTTCATTAACGAATATTTAAAATTCAATTAAATAGAATTATTGAACGACTTCTTATCTATTATGTCTGTCATTTCGATGGTGTCTTTCTTCTTTATTTCCTTGTTTTAATTCGTGATTTCTATGTTCTCTATTCTGATTTTCTCTATTATTGGTTTTGTCAAAATGAGGACGTAAATGTTTTTCTCTATTTGATTTATCAAGTTTATATTCATGCTTATCTTCATTCACATGTTTACGTTCAACGACAAGGTCATTATTTACTTTACTTAAAGCTCTTTGATTATTTTCTCTAATTTTTAATTCAAATTTATGAGATGCATTGGAATTGTCTTGAGAAAAACTAATAAAAGAGATTTGTATTACTATTAGTATAATTATTTTTTTCATGATTTCAACTTTTAAAACGGGTTTAATATTAAATTCTTTTAATTAGACTTAACATACGTTCGAAAGTTTAATCAAAATTATAAAAAAAAAGACATTAATTAAAATTAGGTTTTATTTTAATTTTAATTAATTGATTTTAAGAGTTTTAATTTTTATTTTACTTTTTTAATTAAACCTTTTTTAATTCTATTTGTCTTAGATATACAAACCAATTAAAATATATAATTATGAAAAAGGTATTTTTTTCCGCAGCTTTTTTAATAGTAGCAACAAGCTTAAATGCTCAAAATACAGGAATTAATGATAAATCTGGAGTAAAGCAAGAGATTCATCATGATAAACAAGTAGTAAAAGATGACAAGCAAAAACTAAATGCAGATAAGCAAGTTTTGAACGCGGATAAGCAACGTTTATTAGATGCAAAAGCAACAGGAGATAAAGATCAGATTAAAGCTGCAAAAGACGCTTTAAATGCTGAAAAAGCAGTTGTAAAAGCAGATAAAGATAAACTTCATTCAGATAAGCATGATAAACATGGAGATAAAAAAGAATTAAAACATGATAAAAAAGAGAATCACCCTCACCATAATCATTAATTAATTTTTGTCTTATATTAAAAAATCCGTTTCATTTTTATGAAACGGATTTTTTTAATTAAACTTTTTGCTAAATCAATGCGTCATATGCTCATCTTCTTCAGGGTCTGGAGGGAATAATTTTGGAGAATCTTCTTTGTGTTGAAGTTTATCAAGCATATCCTCTAATTGTGATATCGAAAGTTGTTTTGCGATTATTTTTTTATCCTTGTCTAAAACAAAGACTCTTGGTGTAGAAAAAATATCGAACGTTGTTTGGTAATTTAAAGCTTCTAAAGATGTGTATTTAGGCACAAATTGTCTTGCATCTTCCATTGCTGCTTTAAATAAAGATTCAGTAACGGCAACATTGATGAAAGTTAATTTATTATCCTTGACAAACTTTTTCCACTTAGGAAAATCATCTCCAACTGCTTTTCCAACAGAGAATATTTCAATGTTTCTATCCTTAAATTTTTTCAGGTATAATTCTTCTAATTTTGGAGTAGTTTTTTTACAATGTCCACATTCTGGATCCCAGAAATAGATTATAGTATACTCCGATTTTAAACTGTAAAAATCTTTCCAAATTACATCTGTTGTATCTCGCAATGAAATATTAGGAGGGCGAACACCTAAAACTAAGTTTTTTTGAACATTCACTTTTTCACATAAATCTTTCAATTTATCTTCTTTTACCCAAGATGCAGGAGATTTTCCTTCGGCGTTTTTAGCACAATAATATCTCTCCCCCATCATAACAAATACCTTATCCATACCCATTATATTACTTTTTTCATATGTTGAAGTAATCCAAGATACACAGTATTCAAACGTTTTTGTTTTTGGGTCTAATCGATCACAAAATTGGAAAGCATATTTTATAATTGTATCCCAATGTTGAATCATCATTGTTTTTCCAAAATACATTTCAACTTTCGAATGAAAAATAGGTGTATTTACCAATCTACTATCATTTAAATCAATGTTGTCAAAGAAATGATCTCTAAAATAATGATATGAAAATAAAGTATCAATTTGTTTTCCTTTTGCATCTTTAGGTGCTTCTGGAATCTCAATATCCATACCCATTTTAACAATTTTACCAACTAATTTTGTGCTATTAGTAGCTATTAAGTTTTTTTGATAGGCAACAACTTCTTTTGATATAGCATCAATTTTATCGCCTAATATTTTAAAATTAGGATCTTCTTTTTTTAGTTTTGATTTTTCATCTGAAAGCTTATTTGCATCTGTTCTTTTTAAAGAAAGAAAGTGCATGTAGTCATAAAAAACCTTGTTTTCCTCCGATTTTTTCACTTTCATATTCCCTACATAGTCTTCTCCTTGAGTTTCTAATTGTACGTCTTCGTTATTATAAATGAATTCAAAGTATTTTTGTTGAGGAAGAAGTAATGCTAAAATTCCAGGTTGTTGAAGTTTACCATCAAATTCTACAACTTCATTTTTAATCTCTGCGGTGTCAGCATAATAAAGTCCTTTTCCGTAATATTTTACTAAGAAAACTGTAGTGTCTTTCTGGCCTACCACTTTGAATTTTAACTTTTGCCCGAAAGAAAATGACGAGATTAGAATTAATGTGAAAATGATTAATGCTTTCATAATTTTTGTGAATTATTAATTAAATTAGTATCTGTAATTTGTTAGACGTATCAAAAATAAGAAACAAATGTATTTTAACATTTAATTAACGATAAGATTTTTTAATTCTTTACCATTATAAATAAAATTCTCCTTAGGATTATTATTAAATCCTAAGGGGAATAAGGGTTAAAGTGAGCTAAAATTCTTTGTAAATTTCTTTTTTTGCAGTTACATAACTAGCGATTATAAATAGTAAATAGGCTAATAACAAAGACGCAATACTTGATATTGTTATTTCAGTACCAATGTATAAACCTCCTGATGCAAACATTTTATCTAAAAAGAATTTAAAAACAAAGAATATGAATAGTCCCAATACCGAAACTAAGCCGAAAATTTTCACGAAATAAACGAAGAAACTTTTTATTATTTTAGTTGGATGATACCCAATTCTTAAAAGTGTTCTTACCTCGTATGCATTTCGTGATATTAACAATTGCATATATTGGATGAGTACTAATCCTGCTGCTAGTACTGCGATTATTGATATTCCCAAAACAATAATAAATAGAGTGCCAACAACACTTTTTAATCGTCCAATAACCATTTGAGCATTCTTCGATTCTAATCCTTTTTTATTTAATAACTCTTCTACTAATCCAAATTCATTTTCTTTCCCCGAAAGCATGATTTGAGTAATTTTTTGATCAGAACCATCCGAATATTTTTTATTTCCGAATTCCATAAAGGATGTTGGTACAAGGATTGAGCTTATTTCATTCGTGAATCCTATGATTTTCACATCCACTCTTTCTACCGCTGAATCATTCCAAAGTTTAAATTTGAATTTAACATCTTTTACTAAATCTTCCGATATTTGAGGTATTCCACTTGCACTCATGAATGTATTTAACATCACGAGAAATTCTCGAGGCATAATCATAGGAACATATTTATCTCCTTCTTTCCAGTGCCATTTATCCGTTTTTACATCTAGGAATTTTTGGTCAACCGTTTGAATAAATACATCAGTTCTAAAGTAAGGTACAAGAGGATCTGAAGTTTCAAAGGAAATGTCAAAATTGTTACTTTTAATAGGTTGCACTTCAGATATAAAAGGTTCGTTTCTAATCTTCATTATTTCATTTAATGAAAAGTCCGTTTTAGTAATGTTTAAACTACTTGAATTAGTCACTTTCTTTTGAAGAATCAATGTGTTTGGACCTAAGATATCTGTTCCTTGTCCAAATTCATTTACTTTAATAATGTAATGAATAGAAGTTATAAGGAAAGTGATTCCCATAAATGCTCCGATAATTGCAATTAATAATTGCTTTTTATCTTGGTTTCGAAATAAAAGTTTGTTTAACATGGCTCACAATTTTAGTTCTTGATCAAATTTATAACCATGACTATCACCGAGTGTAGTCAGTACAAAACCAGCATTTAAAACTTTACATCTTTCGTCTATGATTTGTATGCAACGATTGGTGTTTTCGATGTCTAAGTGAGAAAATGGCTCATCCATTATTAACCATTGAAACGGTTGTATAAGTCCTCTAATAATTGCAACTCTTTGTTGTTGCCCCATTGAAAGCAAACCGCATTTTTGTTTCCATTTATTTTCTATTTCTAATTTTTCAAGCATTTCTAACATTTCTTTTTCTGAGAATGAATTTGTTAGATTGTTTTTTAAAATTAGATTTTCTTCAACTGTTAAATCAGGGAATAGTTGTAAATCTTGGAAGATAACAGATATTTTAGATGTTCTAATTTCTGTCCAATGATCAGGTGAAAATGTTTTAATGTCTTTACCGTCAAATGTTATCGATCCTTCATAATCTTTTCTTAATCCAACTAGGGTAGAAGTAAATGTCGATTTCCCTTTTCCGCTTGAAGCGTTTAAAAGAATATGCCTTCCTGTTTTCAATTCAATGAATTTGCCCCAAATACTTTCAGTTCCATGTTGAATGGAAGAGAGTGGGATAGGCATTACATGGTTAAAAATTATTTCCATTTTCTTTAGTTTTGAAGTGCGATTTCAATAATCATTCCAAAAACTTATTCGAGATTTCAATAACCATTTCTTTTGTAGTAGTATTCATTAACCAAATAGCTTCTGGATGTCTTCTAAACCAAGTCAGTTGACGCTTGGCATATCTTCTAGTGTTTTGTTTGATTAGATTTACTGCATTTTCTATTGTAGTATTTCCGTCTAAAAAATCAAATAATTCAGAATATCCAACGGTTCTTAAAGTCGATATATGCTTTAGGTGTTCTACTGATTTAACTTCTTCTAAAAGTCCGTTTCCCATCATAATATCTACACGACGGTTTATTCTATCATATAAAACTTCTCTTTCGTGGTTAATTACAAAACGAGTTATTTCAAACGAATGTTTTTTTTCTTGCTTCGTTCTCAATGTTGAAAAAGGTTGACCCGTAATACGAATTGCCTCTAAAGCTCTTATTATTCGCATAGGATTTCCTTTATCTACTTCATCGTAAAAAACTAAATCTTTTGATTTTAACTCTTCTAATAAATTTTGAAGTCCTTCTTTTTCCCATTGAATAGTTAATTCTCTTTTTATTTGATCTGATTTTGGAATTTCGTCTAAGCCAATACAAACGGCATCGATAAACATTCCTGATCCTCCTACGAGAATTATTTTATCGTGAGTTTTAAATTCAGCAGCTAATATTTCATTCACTTCACGTGCATATACAGCAGATGTAATTTCATCCGTTAATGAATGAGAATCTACCATATAGTGAAGAATGTTTGCTTGTTCTTCCAGTGTTGGTTTAGCTGTTCCAATCGAAAGCTCTTTGTATAATTGTCGAGAATCTGCCGAGATTACAACCGTATTAAATTGTTTTGCTAGTTCTACACCTAATGCAGTTTTTCCACTAGCTGTAGGACCTTCAATTACAATTAAATGTTTCAATGTTTTTAGGGATATATTCTTAATGATATAAAGTAGTCCACATTTCATATCGACTAATAATCTCTCTTACATAACGATGGGTTACGGTTCCTTTAGCAGCTCCACTTTGAACTACAGGATCTCTATAAAATTCTTTTTTAGAAAGATTCAACATCATTATTTCTACATTTTCATCCCATATTTTCGGATTTAACCCATGTTTTTCTGCTAATCTCTGAGCGTCGATCACATGACTTCTTCCAGAATTATATGTTGCCATTGTAAATTTTTGACGTTGAGCTTTATCCGGAATATCAGACCATGAATTATAATCAGCACTTAGTTTTGCTGCTCCACCCATAATTTGGACATCTGGAGGAGAGTAAGGATAAACACCATATAATGGCCCAATTTCAGGCATGAATTGCATTATGCTATAAGCTCCACCAAAGGAAACTGCCTCAGGATTAAAGTTTGATTCTTGAAAAGATAATGATGCTAATAATCTCCAGTCCCAACCGTATTTTTTAGAAGCATTTTTAAAGTAATTGTCATATCTTGAAATTTGACCATCTTTTAAGCTTGAAAGTTCTTCTTGTGATGTGCTTGAAACTTGAGCTAAATCGTAATATTTATGTTTAATATATTTAAATGTTGTTTTACGCATAAAACTTTCTAGCCATTTATCAATACTTGCCTTTAAAAGAGGGCTTGATTTTCGGATTCCAAAAGCTATTTTTTGTTTTACTGATAAGCTAAGATTGATATCTAAATTATCATAGAATCGTTGATTAATTCTCGCTAAATTACCTTCTGTAACTGTATAGTCGATCATTCCTTCGGATACCATTTCTATTAATTCTTCAGCACCTATCTGACCATCTTGTTCTTGAATATAAATAGTATCACCAATTTCTTCTTGAAGATGTGTTAAACGTTGATAATAACTAGAGTTTCTCCAAACACTTATTTTCTTTTTAGCTAATTGTAAAGGGTCAATTAGTATTTTTTCTTTAAGCTGATATGCCTTCATCTTTTCCCAACCTTTTGGTTTTCTTTGAATCAAGACTTGATTGGATAGCATTGTAGGATTTGAGAAATCTATTAATCTACTTCTTTCTTTTGTTACAGTGTAATTACATGCTATAATGTCACCTTCACCATCGTTTAATAATTGTGTTAATTCGTCTAAATTATTAACGATTTTAATCTCTAATTCAACGCCTAATTCATTTGCGAATTCTTTTAGAATCTCATACTCAAATCCCATTTTTCTTCCTCTGTATATGAAAAATGAAGTTGAACTATTTTCTGCTAATACAGTTAGTTTACCATCTTTAAGAATCTCAGGTAAATCGTAGCGTACAGAGTTTTCTAGTAAAGCTTTAGTATCAGGTTTTTTTGAATTAGAGAAGCTGTCAATTATGACCATTATCAATAATATTCCGAATAAACTATATATAGTTTTAATACGGTGATTCACTAAAATAAAATTTAAACTTTGTTTTAGTGTTTTAATATTTATGAAATTCTTTAACGCTCTCATTTCGTTGTCTTACGAAAAGAATATATTAAAGTTTCATTATCCTCTAGTTTCTGAAATAGCTCGAAGTATTATAGCGCCTGCTTTTCTTATTTCTTCTTCTGAAATTGTTAATGGTGGTGACAATCTAAAACTATATGGGTGAGATAAAAACCAAAAGCTAATCAAACCTAATTCTAAACATTTTTTTACAACTTTTTCTACTCTTTCAAAGGATTCCATGTCAAATGCAAACATTTGTCCGATTCGTCTAATTTCTTTTATTTCAGGATCTTTTTTAACAATGTCCTCCAAAAGTTTTCCGTTTTTTTCGACTAAATTAAAATCTATTTCACTTTCGAAAACTTCTAGGCATGCATTTGCTGCTGCGCAAATAACAGGATGACCTCCAAAAGTAGTGATATGACCAAGCATTGGATTGAAAGTGAATTCATATAAGTATTCCTGAGAAGAAACTAAAGCACCAATTGGCATTCCTCCTCCCAATGCTTTCCCTAGTGTTAAAATATCAGGTATTACATTAAAATGTTCAAATGCAAACAATTTTCCGGTTCGTCCCATTCCACATTGAATTTCATCAAAAATCAAGAGTGCCCCAACTTCAGAACATTTTTTTCTAAGTTCTGAAAGAAATTCTACACTAGGAATCCTTACGCCAGCATCTCCTTGAATAGTTTCAATTATCACACCTGCAGTTTTGTTCGTTATATTTTTAAGATCTTCAATAGAATTAAAGTTTAAAAAACGAACATCTGATAAAAGTGGTCTAAACGCTTGTTTTTTTATTTCATTTCCAGAAACAGACATAGAACCATGGGTTGAACCATGATATGATCCTCTAAATGAAATTAATTCCGTTCTGCCAGTTACTCTTTTTGCTAGTTTAAGAGCTGCTTCATTCGCTTCAGTACCTGAGTTTACTGTGTAAACACAATTTAGTTTAGAAGGTAAAAGTGAAGTTAATTTATTTGCAAAAGCTAATTGGGTGTCTTGAATGAATTCTCCATAAACCATAACATGTAAATGTTTGTCTATTTGCTGTTTCATTGCAGAAGTTACTTTTGGATGGCAATGACCAATATTATTTACTGCAACACCAGCAATCATATCCATGTAGGACTTTCCATTTTTATCATGGATATATATTCCTTCAGCTTTATCTATGTCAATTAAATAAGGACTTTGATTTGTTTGTCCTTGATGTTTTAAAAATGAGTTTTCTCTATTCATTGTTATTTTCTCATTGGGCGATTACCCGTGTTCGGTCTTGAAATAGTTTTTTTATCGTCTTTTAATCTCTTTAATAATTCACGCTTAAATTCTTGTTCTAAACCTAGAAGTTTTACAGATTTTTTCAGACCAATTATAACTGATATTTTTGAGTTGTATTCTTTTTTAATAGAAATTTCCGCAGATTCATTTTCGAAAATTAAATTTAATTTCTTTTTAATATCTTCTTCTTTTAAAATGTCGATTTTATCATTCAACTCTGAATTTATTTTCTTTCTTTCTTTCCTGTTAGCCTTTAATTTTATATTCATCTCATTGTATATAGGCCAAAATTTTTCTGCTTCTGAAGAAGTTAAATTTAGTTCATTTGTTATATATGCAATCTTCAGTTGTTCAACTTTATCGTGTCGAGTAGAGTCAATGTTATCATTTTCTTGGGAGAATAATATAGAAGTAAAGAACATTAAAAAGAATATTAATGTCCAGTTTCTTGTATTTAATAAGGGGGATTTTTTTTTCATT
>CALPSU020000085.1 GCA_943326315.2 Chryseobacterium gleum | reverse complement strand
TGATCCACCACCATTCGGTAAAGTTGATTGAGCTAAAGTCATTACCATTGGACCAACCTGTTGAATTTCCATGTAATACCAAACTAAAGGATTTGAAGAACCCACACAAGAAGATAACATACTATAATCAGGCCCAGTTGGTGGCGTACCTGTAGTAGTATTAGCAAAATTATATACTGCATCAGAACAAAAACCTTGAGAGATTGAACACACCTCTCCTACACTAGGTATCTGAGTTAACGTAATCTTAAGCTCGAAACTACCTGAAATAGGAGTTGGCCAATTATCTACAAATAAATAATATACTCCCGCAGGCATAGTTAAAGTTACATCTCCACTAGCACCGAAAGTTGTTAATCCTCCTACACAGTTCCCTATAGTTGGAACACAACCGGTATTAATAGATAAGACTTTATCATTCATACCCGAATTAAGATACTCAAACTTATATGTATAATCGTCAGAAGGCACTGTGATAACATATACACCATCATTCCCACCACCATAATATGAACTAATGCAATAGGATCCCGCAGGATAATCATTTGCTAAAGTAACTGTCGATTGAAGGCCTGTTGTAATTGAAGTTCCTTCAACTGAGGGTAATGTAAGTGAAACTGCAGATGCACAATTATCACCAGGAGGTTGAGAAAAACAAACCAAAGAAAGTAAAGCAGATATAGTAATTGCAATTATTTTTGTCATTTTATTGAATTGTTATTGTAAGGTAAAATATGAATAATATAATCCTGATTATCAACTCTAATAAATTGATCTGAGGATGAATAATAATTTATCCCATATTTAATAAAATTAAACTCCTTTGGATTAAAATTTGAGATATCAAAATTCAAATTTGGATTGTATTTATTCATTTTTGAAATGGATGATAATTTTGGAATATGATTATTTTCAGCATAAGGAATTTTAATGAATTCAATTCTAGATAATTGTTCTATATAAATTCTTTCACGTTCTGAATCATATTTATATTCACTCCCCTTATGAACTTCATCAAAGAATTTTGGTAATAAATCTTGGTTTATTTTAGGAGATAAATCTTGAGATGTTTTTTTAAGTATTTCTTGAGAAAAAGAATTGCTGCAAATAACAATTGCTACAAAAAAAAGAAAACTAATTTTAAACATATTAAATAAATTATTATCAATAACAATATTTTTTATAGCTTTCATAGTCAAGTTATAATTTGGAAAAAAATTAACATACAAATATCAAAAAAAATATTTATAAATACAAAATATAATTTTAAAAATAAAAAAGTTTACTTCCCATTTGCATCAATACCACAAAAAAGGTATTTTTGCATTAAAATTATCTTCTATTTAAAATTAATCTAAATAAAGATAGTGGAAATTTAAGTAGTTAAATTATGATTACAGTTACAGATTCAGCAAGAGAACAAGCCTTACATTTAATGAAAGAAGACGGGAAACCAGATTTATTTATTCGTGTAGGTGTTGAAGGAGGAGGTTGCTCAGGACTAACATATCAATTGAAATTCGACAACGAAGAAAAAGAAGGAGATAAAAGCTTTGAAGATAATGGTGTAAAAGTTGTTGTTGACAAGAAAAGCTATTTGTATTTAATAGGTACTTCATTGGATTTTTCAGGAGGATTAAACGGTAAAGGATTTGTTTTTAACAACCCAAATGCTGGAAGAACATGTGGTTGTGGAGAATCTTTCTCTATATAATTTTCATTCGAAATTCATAATTTGAAAATGGAAAATTCTAAAATAAAAAATCCTAAAATGGGTTATACTGAAAGTGATTTAGCGGAAGATTTAGAAAATCAAGAATATAAATATGGTTTTGTAACAAATCTAGAATCCGAACAAGTGCCTAAGGGTCTTTCTGAAGAAACTATTCGTATTATTTCGGCAAAAAAAGAAGAACCTCAATGGATGTTAGATTATCGATTGAAAGCCTATAAAATTTGGCTAGAAATGACGGAACCAAATTGGGCGCATGTTCAATATGAGAAACCTAATTTTCAAGATATTATTTATTATTCTGCTGTAAAGCAAAAAAAATACGAAAGTTGGGACGATGTTGAGCCAGAAATGAAAGAAACCATGGAAAAATTGGGTATTTCAATGGACGAACAAAAAGTATTAACAGGTACAAATGTCGCTGTTGATTTCGTTATGGATTCCGTTTCTGTTGCTACATCCTTTAAATCTAAATTATCTGAATTAGGTATTATTTTTTGCTCATTTTCTGAAGCTGTAAAAGAACATCCTGAATTGGTTAAAAAATATATGGGAACGGTAGTTCCAACAAGTGATAATTTTTATGCTGCTTTAAATTCAGCAGTATTCACAGATGGTTCATTTTGCTATATACCGAAAGGTGTTAGATGTCCGATGGAATTGTCAACCTATTTCAGAATTAACGAGCAAGGAACTGGTCAATTTGAAAGGACTTTAGTTGTAGCTGACAAAGGTTCATACGTTTCTTATTTAGAAGGATGTACGGCGCCAATGAGAGATGAAAATCAATTGCACGCTGCTGTTGTAGAACTAGTTGCTTTAGATGATGCTGAAATAAAATATTCAACAGTACAAAACTGGTACCCAGGAGATAAAGAAGGAAAAGGTGGAATATTTAATTTTGTTACAAAAAGAGGTATTTGTGAAAAAAACGCGAAAATTTCTTGGACACAAGTTGAAACTGGTTCTGCTGTAACCTGGAAATATCCTTCGTGTATCTTAAAAGGAGATAATTCAGTAGGTGAATTCTATTCTGTAGCGGTAACGAACAATTACCAACAAGCAGATACTGGAACGAAAATGATTCATCTGGGAAAAAACACTAAAAGTACAATTATATCAAAAGGCGTTTCTGCTGGAAAATCAAATAATTCTTATAGAGGTTTGGTTCAGATTCATAAAAATGCAACAAATGCTAGAAATTTCTCTCAATGTGATTCGCTATTGATGAGTGATGAATGTGGAGCTCACACATTTCCATATATCGAATGTAAAAATAGCAGTGCAAAAATTGAACACGAAGCTACAACATCAAAAATTGGAGAAGATCAAATTTTCTATTGTCAACAAAGAGGTATAAGCAGCGAAAAAGCAATAAGTTTAATTGTAAACGGTTACTGCAAAGAGGTTTTAAACCAACTGCCAATGGAATTTGCGGTTGAGGCTCAAAAATTGTTAGCGATATCGTTAGAAGGATCGGTTGGATAATAATTAAATTACAGATTGAAGATTACAGATTACAGATTGCAGATTGCAGATTAAAAAAATTAAATAATGGCACAAATTAAAAAATTTGAAGATTTAGAAGTTTGGAAATTAAGTATGGAACTTTGCACTAAAATTTACGAATTGACAAATACTGATTTATTTTCTAAAGATTTTGGTTTAAAAGATCAAATTCGAAGATCTGCAATATCTGTACCATCTAATATATCTGAAGGCTATGAACGAGATGGAAAAAATCAATTCCTATATTTTTTAGCTATTGCAAAAGGTTCTTGCGGAGAATTAAGAACTCAACTTAAAATAGCACAGAATTTAAATTACTTGGATGAAGAAAAGTACACTATTTTAAATGAAAAATGTATTCAAACAAGTAAACAATTATCCGGATTTATAAAATATTTAAAAAGTTTCAACGAAAAAAAATTAGTTAAAAATTAAAATTCAATTTGCAATTTGCAATCTGTAATTTTTCAATTCAATTAAAGAAAATGATTACAATAAAAAATTTACACGCATCAATTAACGGTAAAGAAATTCTTAAAGGATTAAACTTGGAAGTAAAAGCTGGTGAAATACATGCTATTATGGGACCTAATGGTGCTGGAAAAAGTACTTTAGCATCTGTTCTTGCAGGTCGTTCTGAATATGAAATTACAGAAGGGACAGTAGATTTTGATGGAAAAGACTTATTAGAACTTTCAACAGAAGATAGAGCACGCGAAGGTTTATTCTTAGCTTTTCAATATCCAATAGAAATTCCGGGGGTTTCTAATATTAATTTCTTGAGAGCTGCTCTAAATGAAATCAGGGAATACAAAGGGGAAGAACAAATTTCCGCTAAAGATTTTATGACAATGGTTCGTGAAAAATCTTCTATTGTTGAATTAGATGCAAAATTAGCTTCTCGTTCTGTAAACGAAGGGTTTTCAGGAGGTGAGAAAAAACGAAATGAAATATTTCAAATGGCAATGCTAAATCCTAAGTTGGCTATTTTAGATGAAACTGATTCAGGTTTAGATATAGATGCTCTTAGAATTGTTGCAAATGGTGTAAACACTTTGAAAAACAAAGAAAATGCTACAATTGTAATTACGCATTACCAACGTTTATTGGACTATATTGTACCTGATTTTGTGCACGTTTTATATGACGGAAAAATCGTTAAAACAGGATCTAAAGAATTAGCTCTTGAGTTAGAAGAAAGAGGATACGATTGGATCAAGGAAGAATTTTCTAAATAAGATATTAGATATTTAGAGGTTAGAAGTTAGACATTAGATTTTATTCTTTCAAAATCTAACTACTAATAACTAACAACTAACAGCTAAAATAAAAATTATGAGTGAACTATTAAATTCAACAGAAATTAATTTAATCAATACAAATGGTTTTGAAGGTGTTTTGAATGAATCCCTAAAATCGAAAGCATTTAATATTTTAGAAACAATTCAATTTCCAACTACAAGAACTGAAGCATGGAAATATACTCGTTTAGGAAAGATTAGTAATAAAAAATTTACAATCCGACAAAATGAAAAAGATATATTTGAAGATATAGCTGATTTTGAAATCGCTAAAAATACAACTACATTATTTTTTATTAATGGATTTTATGACCCAAAACTTTCTAAAGGAGAAATTCCAGATGGAGTAACTTTTTCGTCGATTACTGAACATAAATCAAATCCAATACTTAAAAGTTATATAGGAAAAAATGTAAAAATAGAAGACGAAATATTCAATTCAATCAATACATCTTTTGCTACAGATGGTGCTTTTATTCACATAAGCGCTAAAACTATTGTAGAAAATCCATTACAAATTATTCATATTTTAACTGGAGAACACACAATTGCAAATTTACGAAATGTAATTATTTGTGAAAAAAACTCAAAAGCTCATATTATTCAAGGGTTCTTTTCAGAATATTCACATGAGTCATTCTCAAATGTAATTACTGAAATTTTTGTAGAAGAAAATGCCCATTTAACATTGGATAAAATTCAATATCAAGGCGACTCATGCTATCAAATTGCTTCTGAACAAGTAGATCAACATAAAAATTCTACGTTTACTATTAACACATCTACCTTAAACGGTGCGTTGGTTAGAAATAATTTAAACATCGAAGTTAACGGTGAAAATTGTTACACGCATTTAAATGGAATGTACCTTTTAATCGAAAATCAACATGTAGATAATCACACACTTGTAGATCATAAAAAACCACATTGCGAATCTCATGAACTTTATAAAGGAGTTGTAAATGATAAAGCGACTGCTGTTTTTAACGGAAAAGTATTTGTGCGAAAGGATGCTCAAAAAATAAATGCATTTCAATCGAATGCCAACGTTTTATTGAGCGATGATGCAACAATAAATTCAAAACCAGAATTAGAAATCTATGCTGATGATGTTAAATGTTCTCACGGATCAACAACTGGACAATTAGACGAAGAAGCTGTGTTTTATCTAAGAGCAAGGGGTCTTTCAGAAAAATCTGCTCGTAAACTTATGATTACAGCTTTTATTGATGATGTTATTGAAAAAACTAAAAATGAAGAAGTGAAATCATTTATTATTCAAATTCTACAAGAAAGATTTGATTGGGAAAAAGAGTAAGAGATTGAGATAAAGGTTGAGATTGAGGTTGAGATTGAGATTGAGGTTGAGATTTAGGTTGAGATTTAAGTTGAGTTGAAAAATTTTAGTGTAATGGAAAAAAATCAAATTATAAGTTGGTTGAAAATTGCATTTCAACAACCAATTGATTCTGAAATTGAAGACTTTTATTTTGACAAAAAATCCAACACTTTTTTTTCTATTACCATACTTGATAAATTATTAATTGATCATAAATTTAAAATTATTAAAAATTTATCCCCCTATTTTTCTATAGAAGAACTTGAAAAAATAAAAACTTGGATTATAAAAATAAATAAAAATAATTCCTCAATAATAAAACTACCAAAGTTTGGATTAGTAAATAATCAGGAAGAACTTGAAGATAAAATAAATAGTTTTTTATTCAAGAATGCTATTCGCTTATCAACTTCCGAAATCTTTGAAGTATTACAAAAGGAGCCTCTTTTTAACACTACCGACAAATTAAATATTGAGACAAAGCCGTGGTGGAAATTTTGGTAACATTACACTATTTCAGCCAACACTAATTTAAATTTAATTAAAATCTGATTGCAAAAAAATAATCGAACTCAGATTTATAATATATCGTTAATAAATTCAAGCTATTCTAGTATAGAATTAGATTAAATGTCTAAATTTATACTCTAATTTTAATACATGAAAATTAAACTATTCGCTATTCTTTTAGGAGTTACATCATTCCTAAGTGCACAACAATATGCTGGAATTACAAATCCCCAAATCAAACAACAAATAGGGATTCAAAAAGCGGCATCCTGCTCACCTACTACCACTTCGACCTACATGAAGCTAAATAATGTCAATGCATTAATTCATACAGCAGGAAATTTATGGCAAGTACCGAATCAAAATTACTCACAATACGAAATCCCGAAAAATTCTGGGATAATGGCGCTATTTACTGCAGCACTTTGGCTGGGTGGGACAGATGTAAATGGACAACTTAAACTTGCAGCATTAAGATACAGGCAAGGTCAAGATTATTGGACTGGGCCACTTTCAAAAAACACAGCAAATACAAATTATGATATTTGTATGAAATATGATCACCACTATACCACAACAAAAGATGAAATAAATGAATTTAATGCATGGTTTGAAGCTGGTCTAAAGGACAAACAAAATGGAACATCTACTCAATCTGAATCATTTCCAAATTACACTATTCCAGATATTATAAAAAAATGGCCTGCTCATGGTGATATAACATTAGGTCAAGACTATTATTTGGCACCTTTTTTTGATCGAAATCAAGATGGTGAATACGATTGGAATGATGGCGATTATCCTTGGCATGACATAAATAAAACGAAAGATTGCAAAACAGATAGAAGAGTTTCACTTTTTGGAGATTTAAATCATTGGTGGGTGATGAATGACAAAGGAAATATTCATACGGAAACGACTGGGGAACCTATCGGTATGGAAATTCGCGCACAAGCTTTCTCCTTTTCTTCGAATGACGAAATCAATAACATGACATTTTATAACTACGAATTGATAAATCGTGGTACGCAGACACTTTATAATACCTATTTCGGCTTTTTCACGGATGGTGCTCTTGGAAATCCAACCGATGATTATGTTGGGTGCGATGTAAATAGAGGATTAGCATACTATTATAACGGTAATAATGTAGATGCTGATGTAAATGGCTATAAAGGATATGGTGCTAGTCCTCCTGCTTGTGGTGTAGATTTTTTTGAAGGTCCATATCAAGATAATGATGGGATAGATAATGCATTCGGAATAGGCTCAAATGAAGCTTTAAACGGCATAGGATTTGGGGATGGAATCATTGATAATGAACGATTTGGAATGCGCCGTTTTTTATATTACAGTAACACAACAAATGGTGCAAATCCAAGTCAGACGGATCCTATAAAAGCTACCGATTACTATAATTACCTTCAAGGTAAATGGAAAGATGGAACACATTTTTTTTATGGAGGTAATGGGCATATTTCTGATCCAGAAGCAAATCCAAATATGCCTTGTGACTTTATGTTTCCAGGAGATACAGATCCTTTGGGATGGGGAACAAATGGTTCGCCTCAAATACCTTGGACTGAACAAACAGCAGGAAATGTTCCGAATGATAGACGTTTTTTAGAATCTGCTGGGCCATTTATTTTAACACCTGGATCTGTAAATAACATTACTGTTGGAGTCTGTTGGGCTAGAAGTACTTCTATTGATCCTTTTGCTTCCGTTGAATTACTTAAATATGCGGACGATAAAGCACAAGCATTATTTGAAAACTGTTTTAGAGTTCTAGAGGGTCCTCATGCTCCTGAATTAGTTATCCAAGAATTGAACAATGAATTAATTTTGATGATCACAAATTCAGTTGGATCAAATAATTATAACGAAAAATATAGTGAAACTGATCCATTTATTTCTACTTCTATTCCAAATGCGGATAAAAAATATACTTTTCAAGGGTATCAAATTTATCAATTAAGTAAAAATGATGTTGCATTATCTGATCTTTCTAATCCTGAAAAAGCAAGACTTGTAGCTCAATGTGATATTAAAGATAATTTTAGTCGAATAATAAATTTTGAATTTGATGAAAATCTTCAAGCTTCTATTCCTGTTGAAAAAGTAAATGGAGAAAACAGGGGTATAAAACATAGCTTCAAGGTTACAAGTGATTTATTTGCACTAGGAAATAAAACGCTTGTAAATTTCAAGCAATACTACTATATGGCAGTTTCATACGCTACAAACAATTATAAGACGTATATACCGAATGATCCATTAGGAATTGATGGTCAAAAGAAAATCTATTTGTTAAGTAGAAAAGGAGCAATTGGTTCCGTAAAATCAGTTGAAGCGATACCACATAACCCTTCACCTGAAGCCGATGGAACTGGATTATTAGGTGAATATGGCATTACTCCAAAAATTAAAAGATTAGATGGTTACGGAAATGGCAATAGAGCTCTAACAATCACCCAAGAATCAGAAGATGCAATTGTAAGAGATGGATACAAAGCAGATCCAGAATATGACAACAATGGTGGACCTGTGAATATTAAAGTAGTAGATCCACTTAACGTAGCAGATGGGTATTTTGAATGTTTATTTAATGGCTATAATACAGGAAACACAAATGGAGCTGATACAGCTAGATGGACAATAAATAGATATGATTCAGAAGGAGGAACACTTCTAGAATCTAAAACATCCTCTATAAATATATCTCAAGATAATGAACAAATTATTCCTCAATGGGGTATTTCAGTTCAAAT
>CALPSU020000084.1 GCA_943326315.2 Chryseobacterium gleum | reverse complement strand
TTAGATCACAATGTTGTCAGTAAAATGTATGATGATTTAAATAGTGAATTAATTCTTTTACAATTTGGAGGTAATTCTGTTCCTTATTTTAGGGATAGTTCTGCCGTTAGAAGATATGCATCTCAATTTCAAGCACAAATTAGAATGGTTAAACGTCTTCATCCTTCTGCAGCAATTATTGTAATAGGTCCGAGTGACATGTCCAAATTTGGCTCAGGTATTTATGAATCGTATAAATTATTACCTTATTGCGTAGTTCAAATGAGAAAAGCTGCTACAAATGAATCTGCTGGTTATTGGGATTTATTTACTGCTATGGGTGGGATTAATTCAATGCCAGCTTGGGTAGAAAGTGGTTTAGCAGGAAAAGATTATATCCATTTTAGTAACAAAGGAGCCAGTATTGCGTCTCAAATGTTTTACGATGCCTTTGAAGCAGAATTTGCAAAATGGAAACAACAATAAATTTAGAAGTTTCTAAATGCGAATTATAGATAAATTTACACTAAAAAGTAAACGACTTATTGTGAGGTTGATTTTAAGTATTCTAGGAGTTTTTGTTTTGTTTTCGTGTGCTACGATTGCACAAACTTTTTTGCGAAAAAAAGACACTTTAAATTCGTATCAATTTTCTGATTTTTATAAGTTAGATTCTGCTTATAAATCAAAATTTCCATTTATTCATTTTGAAAAAAATAATTTTCAATTCTTAACTCCTGCTAGTCCAAATTGGGTCAATTTGTATAGGAACATGAGAACAATGGTGCATGCAAAAGATAGAAAATTAAATTTTTACCACATTGGAGGTTCTCATTTACAAGCAGATATTTATACGCATGTAATTAGAGAGGATTTACAGACAACTTGGGAGGGTATACCTGGTGAAAGAGGTTTTTTGTTTCCATTTGATTTAGCAAAGTCAAATAATCCGGGTAATTATGAATTTTCATCTTCCAACGACTGGAAATCCTACAGAAGTGTTGCGCACGATGTATGTGAATTGGATTATGGATTGCTAGGGGCAATTGTATCGTGTTCAGATTCAAAAATTGATTTACATTTTAGACACGATAAAACAAATGTAAAACCTGGGTTTTCTAAAGTTAGAATTTTCCATAACAAGGGAGTTTTTCCTTATACGCTAGATTTTGGAGCAATTCAAACCTGTGTCCTAGATGAAAGAAGGAATGAAGATATTGGTTACACAGATGTTTTTTTTGTTGATTGTATAGATTCATTTGATCTTCAGATTACAAAAACAATTACAACGCCATTCGAATTAAAAATATCGGGTATTCAATTAACAAATCAACAACCCGGTATCTCCTATACTTCAATCGGTTTAAACGGAGCGGCTCTGTTTACTTATTTAGAATGTGGAAATTTTGAGGAACAATTAAAACAATCAGCTCCAGATTTCTTTGCCTTTTCAGTTGGTACAAACGATGCAAATATGCCTTTTGACAGTTTTGATCCTTTGTTGTATAAGTCTAATTTGGAAAAGATGATTCAAATTGTTTTACGAGCAAATCCAAATTGTGCTATATTATTAACTGTTCCAAATGATTCATATTACCATAAAAAAAACTTGAACAAAAATATAGCGCGTCAAAGAATTGTAATTAACGAATTAGCTATACAATACCAATGTCCCGTCTGGGATTTATATGGAATTATGGGTGAATTGGGTTCCTCAAAAACATGGCAAGATGCAGGTTTAATGAAAGAAGACAAAGTTCATTTTACGCCTATTGGCTATCATTTAAAGGGAGATATGTATTTCGATGCATTTATGAAATGGTTAGAACAGATGGATGTTAGCAAGCTTAAAATCAAAAAATAGTAAATGTTAGAGCGGTTATTTTCTTTTAAAAGCGGACATGGTTTTGGGATAAGTTTTACCCAATTGGATTTTTGGCTATTCTTTCTTATTGTGATGACCGTTTTTTCTTTGTTGCATAAGCATAAATTAATCAAAACAATTTTTTTTACTGTAATTGGTTTATTCTTTTATTTCAAAACTTCAGGAGCATCTGTTTTAATTCTTTCGTTTTCAATTTTGCTAAATTACCTCTCGGCAAAATGGATTTTTAATTCACATTCATCAACCAAGAAGAAGATAGTAATGATTTCTTCGGTTATATTAAACTTATTTATTTTAGGTTATTTCAAATACGCATTCTTTTTCACGGAGTCTTTTAATGCAATGTTTCATACGGATTATAAATCACTGAATTATTTTGCACAATGGACAAGTGGTTTCACAGGATCAGGTTCCTTAGTCGATAAAATTATTATTCCAGCGGGTGTTTCTTTCTTTACATTTCAAAGTATAAGTTACATAGTTGACGTTTTTCGAAAGGAAATTGAACCAGTTAAAAACTTTTTTGAATATTCTTTTTTCATTACCTTTTTTCCTCACATTTTATTAGGTCCAATAGCTAGAGCGAAAGATTTTATTCCTCAAATAAATAAGCCTTATTCTCTTACTAAAGATGATTTTAGTTGGTCTGTTATTCAAATTGTAAAAGGACTAATTAAGAAATTAGTAATTGCAGATTATATTGCAGCCCATTTCGTGGATAAAATTGTCGATACTCCAGAAGCTTATCCTGGTTTTGTTGGAGTCATTGCAATGTGGGCTTATTCATTGCAGATTTATGGAGATTTTTCTGGATATACTGATATTGCATCAGGTGTTTCAAGATTAATGGGGTTCCGATTATTTCAAAATTTTAACTCACCATACAAAGCAATCAATGTTGCAGATTTCTGGAGAAGATGGCATAGATCTTTAGGAGCTTGGCTTAGAAATTATTTATACATTCCCTTGGGAGGAAATAAAACCGGAGGTTGGGGAACTTACGTAAGTACATTTTTGATTTTCATCTTTTTAATTTTCATTACCCAATGGTATGAATTGATTTTTATTTACATCGGAATCACTTCATTCTATATTCTAGGAGTTATCTTTTATCCAAAAATAAATAAATATGTTCATCGCGATTTGAACTTATTAATAACGATGGTAGTAGGAGGTTTGTGGCATGGTCCAAGTGTAAATTTTGTAGTTTGGGGCACAATGAATGGTTTAGCATTAATTCTTTATAACTATTGGAAAAAGGTGAGTCCGTATGAAAACAAAATTGGTAAACTCACTCATTTTTGGAAAATATTTATCACTTTCAACTTTATCACTTTTACTCGAATTTGGTTCATCATGCAAGAGGATAAAAAACCAATTGCATTCTTACATCATATTTGGAATGGATTTGGATTTAATATGCCAACTTTCTTAAAAGTTATTTCTACGTATCAGGTAGTCTTTATTATTATGGTATTGGGTTTTGTTATTCATTGGCTTCCAAAACAAACAAAAGCCTTGTATGAAGACTTATTTGCAAAAATGCCAATGTATTTACAAGCTTTTTCAGTAGCGGTAATTGTAATATTAATATATCAAGCGGTTTCAGATGAATCTAGAGGATTTGTCTACTTTTTATATTGAAGGATAGGTATTTAAATTAAAAAAGGCTCCAAAATGGAACCTTTTCAATTACTGATTATCTTGAATTTTAAAATTTTCAATTCTCATAGCGGTTATAACAGTTATCTCATATTTATTGGTGTCTAGGAAATGAAATAAAACAATAGGAACTAAAATACTATAAACAGCACTTCGACATTAGCTCAGTCTAAAATTTGATGATGTTTTCGAAGCTATCAATTATTTATTGAAGAAAGATTCAAAAGAAAAACAAATCAAAGAGAAAAAACAAATCGGATATAAGAACATCGAGTAATTTTATAATTTTTTGTTAAATCTTAAAAGGAACTGACATTCATCTTAAAACTAAATTGATTTTGTTCTAAATTTACGCTTATCTGAAACGGATTATTTTATTCAGATTTTATTAAATTAAATAATGATACCCGAAAATAAAATATTTTGGAATTTTGATACTGATTTTTGGTATAATACCTTAAATAGTTCTGAAAATGGTTTAACACAAGTTGAAGCATTAGAACTATTAAGTCCGGATAATGCTTCGAATAAAGTAAAGAATCACTTTCAAAAAGACCTTGCTTTATTTCTAGGTCAATATAAAAGTCCTTTGATGTTATTATTAATTGGGGCAGTAATTTTATCTTCTTTTTTGGGCGATACTTCGGATGTATTTATCATATCATTCATATTACTTTCTACTGGTATTTTAAGTTTTTTTCAGGAAAGGAAAGCTGGAAGGGTTGTAGAAAAGCTGCAATCAATGATTTCTCTTAAAAGTTTAGTTTTGAGAGATGGAATTCCGAATGAGATTGAGTTATCTATTATTGTTCCAGGAGATGTTATTATTTTAAAAGCTGGAGACATTATTCCTTCCGATTGTTTGATTATTCAGTCAAATGAATTAAATGTTAATGAAGCAAGTTTAACCGGAGAGTCATTCCCAGTAAGAAAAGAAAATGGTATTTTAAATGAGAACACACTTTTAGCAAAACGAACAAATTGTCTATGGAAAGGAACAAATTGTGTGAGTGGAACGGCAAAAGCTTTAGTTATAAATACAGGGAAAAACACAATTTTCGAGAATATTATTGACAGTTCGAATAAAAATGTTGAGACAACTTTTGAAAAAGGGATAAAAGATTTTGGTTTTTTCTTAATGAAAATAACGCTTGTATTATCCTCTTTTATTCTAATTGTAAATTTATTAAATCACAATAGCATTATTGAATCGGCATTATTTGCTTTGGCTTTGGCTGTTGGGATGGCCCCTGAATTACTTCCTGCAATTAGTACAATTGCGATGAGTGAAGGGGCTAAACGATTATTAGCAAAAAAAGTAATTGTAAAGCGACTATCATCCATTCAAAATTTAGGAGAAGTAGATTTATTATGTACAGATAAAACAGGAACAATAACGGAAGGTGCTATTGTTGTAAATCACATTTATGATTCTGAAGGAGTAGAAAGTGATTTTGTTAAATTGTTGTCTTTTTGGAATGCGAAATTTGAAACTGGTTATACAAACCCAATTGATGAAGCACTAAAGAATTTAGTTGTATTAGATAAGTCTAATACGGATAGAATTGGAGAAATACCGTATGATTTTATTCGTAAACGTCTAAGTATTGCTGTTGAAACAGACTCTAAAAAACTACTAATTTCAAAAGGAGCTTTTACTGAAATAATTGGAACATGTACCTCGGTTCGAATGTCAGATAATCAGTTTTTGCCATTTTTAATGTGTAAAGAAAAAATTGAAAATTTATTTGAAGAATACGGTAAGAATGGATTTCGGACAATAGCAGTTTGTTACAAAGAAATAACAAATAGAAAGATTGTAAAAGAAGATGAAGTTGAAATGATTTTCGCGGGATTTATATTATTACAAGATCCTGTTAAATTAGGAATAATAGAAACAATAGAAGAATTAAAAAAATTACACGTTGATTTAAAAATAATAACTGGTGACAATAGAAATGTCGCGATGTCAATAGGCAAGAGTATTGGTATAAAGAATCCAATTGTAATGACTGGAAAAGATTTATTATCAATATCACCTGAAGCACTTATTCATAAAGTAAAGGATACTCATATTTTTTGCGAAGTAGAACCTCAGCAAAAGGAAAGAATAATCCATTCTCTAAGAAAAACATTTACTGTTGCTTATATGGGAGATGGGATAAATGACGTTTCAGCTTTGAATGCTGCTGACATTGGTATTTCTGTTGAAAATGCTGTAGATGTAGCGAGAGAGGCGGCAGATTTTGTATTGATGGAAAAAGATTTATCTGTATTGATTGATGGTATAAAAGAAGGTCGGAAAACATTTTCAAACACTTTAAAATATATTTTCATTAATACAGGTGCTACTTTTGGGAATATGTTTAGCGTGGCTATTGCGTCTTTAATTTTACCTTTTTTACCAATGCTGCCTAAGCAAATTTTATTAACGAATTTTATTACAGACTTTCCATATCTGACAATTGCGTCTGATAATGTGGATGAAGAAAGATTAGAAAGAGGAGGTAAGTGGGATTTGAAAGTGATTAGAAAGTACATGTTCATTTTTGGTTTACATAGTTCCATTTTTGACGTACTAACATTTTTGATCTTATACTATGGTTTAAGAGTTAAAGAGTCTGATTTTCAAACGGGATGGTTTGTCGAATCTGTCTTAACTGAGCTATTTATATTGTTCATTGTACGAACGCATAAAGCTTTTTTCAAAAGTAAGCCAGGGAAATATTTATTTATTTTAAGCGTCATAGGTTTAATATTGACCATAGCTTTACCTTATTTGTCAATAGCAAAAGAAGTAGGTTTGGTTCCTCTGCCAATGTTTAATCTTGGAATAATGCTTTCTATTGTAGCAATGTATATACTAACAGCAGATTTGTTGAAGATTTGGTTTTTTAAACGATATAGGAATATATAAATTTAGAAAAGTGATGTATCGCGTCTCTAAATTTAAATATTTCGTTTTGCAAATTCCCATAAAACGGCCCCAGCGCAAACACTCACATTTAAACTATGTTTTGTACCAAATTGAGGTATTTCTATAATATAATCTGAAGCATCAATTACGGATTGATCAACTCCATCAACCTCATTTCCAAATATCAAAGCGTATTTCCCTTCAGGTAAAGAAGGGACATCCTGTAAAAAGGTAGTTTTCACAGCTTGTTCAATACTGCAAATTTTTATGTTTTGTGACTTTAATTCATTTACAAGATCAAGTGTTGAGATTTTATGTTCCCATTCCATGGATTCAGTAGCTCCCAAAGCTGTTTTTTGAATGTCACGATGAGGTGGAGTAGCTGTTATTCCACATAAATAGATTTTCTCTACATTGAAAGCATCTGAGGTTCTGAAAAATGAACCAATGTTATTCAAACTTCGAATATTATCTAAAATTACAATAATAGGGAATTTCGGTTGTTGTTTAAATTCCTCTTCAGACACTCGGTCCAATTCCCAAAGTTTTAATTTTTTGTTCATAGCACGAATATAGTATTTTTATTTATTGGATATATGTGTTTCCCCCTTTGGAGGGGGCAGGGGGAGGAGAGATTGAAATTATCGAAAATCAACACCTAAACTTTAAATAATTTATCCTCCCCCTTAATCCCCCTCCAAAGGGGGAAGGCATAAAATTCTTCGACAAAAGATCTAAGAATTGTTAATAATAATCCCCTATAAATCTTTGTCACTTCACTACTTGATTCTACATTTACATCGAAATAAATAAACGTTCGTTTTGGCTAAAGAAAAGGAAACAAAAGTAAATGGAGTCGTTGAAACTCCCTTAATGAAACAATACAACGAAATTAAAAGAAAGCATCCTGATGCTATGCTATTATTTCGAGTGGGAGATTTTTACGAGACTTTTGGTGAAGATGCTATAAAAGCGTCTAAAATTTTAGGAATTACTTTGACAAAACGTAAGAATGGTGCTGCTGCTTATATTGAATTGGCTGGTTTTCCGCACCATTCTGTTGATACCTATTTACCAAAATTAGTTCGTGCCGGACAACGAGTTGCTATTTGTGACCAATTGGAAGATCCTAAATTGACAAAATCTATTGTTAAAAGAGGTGTTACAGAATTGGTTACGCCAGGAGTTTCATATAACGATCAAGTTTTAGATCAAAAGAAAAATAATTTTTTGTGTGCTATTCATTTCGATAAAAAGGAACACGGAATTTCATTTTTAGATGTTTCTACGGGTGAGTTTTTGATTGCTCAAGGTACGACAGAATACATTGATAAATTGATTCAAGGTTTCGAACCAAAAGAAATTTTATTTCAAAAAAATAGAAGCAAAGATTTTACAGAATCACACGGTTCGGCATATTATACTTTCAAACTAGACGATTGGATTTTTACAAAAGATTATGCAGATGAATCGTTAAACAAACATTTTGAAACTAAGTCTTTAAAAGGGTTTGGAATCGATAACATTAATTTAGGAATTATTGCTGCAGGAGCGATCCTCCATTATTTATCAGAAACGGAACATAGTCAATTAGGGCATATTACAACGATTTCCAGAATTGAAGAAGAGAAATATGTTTGGTTGGATCGATTTACAATTCGAAATTTGGAGTTGATTCATTCTCCTCACGAAAATGCTACGACATTAATCAATATTTTAGACAGAACTAGAACTCCGATGGGAGGGAGGATGTTGAAACGATGGATGGTACTTCCTTTAAAAGATGAAAAACCAATCAAAGACCGTTTAGATGCAGTTGCTTATTTAAAAGAAAACGAAGAAGTTTCTTATGAATTGAGCGAACGTTTAGACGACATCGGAGATTTAGAACGTTTGATTTCTAAAGTTGCAGTTGGAAGAGTAAATCCGAGAGAAGTTGTTCAATTAAATCGTACAATTCAACAAATTCAACCAATTCGAGAAGTTTTATCTTCTGTGAAAGTAAAATCTTTAAAGAATTTATCTGATCAATTAAATCCTTGCACTGAATTAATTCAAGCTATTTCCAAAACAATCATAGAAGATCCTGCTGTTCAAGTTGGGAAAGGATATGTTATTGCAAACGGATTTAATGAAGAATTAGACGAATTAAGAGCCGTTTCATCTTTAGGAAAAAGTTTCTTGGATGATATGCAAAAGCGTGAAGTTGAGAAAACTGGAATTCCTAGTTTGAAAATTTCTTATAATAACGTGTATGGGTATTATTTAGAGGTTACGAATACACATAAAGACAAAGTTCCAGAAGAATGGATTCGTAAGCAAACATTAGTGAATGCGGAAAGATACATCACACCAGAATTGAAAGAATACGAAACAAAAATTTTAGGAGCTGAAGAGAAAATTTACGCTATTGAATCTCGACTTTTTCAAGAATTAGTAGTTTCGATGGCGAAATATATTCAGCAAATTCAATTCAATGCGGTTTTAATTTCTCAATTGGATTGCTTGGTTTCATTTGCTCAAGTGGCTCAACAAAATAATTATACTCGTCCTGATGTAAACGATTCATTTGTAATTGATATTAAAGAAGGAAGACATCCCGTAATTGAAAAACAACTAAAAGTAGGGGAGGAGTATATTTCGAACGATGTATTTTTAGATAGTAATTCGCAACAAATTATTATGATTACCGGACCAAATATGTCTGGTAAAAGTGCTATT